>NZ_JBFUJP010000015.1:0-80134 GCF_056401315.1 Rhodococcus sp. P4_F5
ACCCAGAAGGGCGCCTCACCCTCCRCAGGAACGCCGCCGCATTGTGCAACGCGGATGCTGACCTCACTCGCAGGACGCGACGCGCAGGTGCGGTAGGTCCAGTTCCGAAGCGGAATACTGCGTAAGGACTCGATTCCTGCCGGCGCCTGAGCGCAATCGGCGATCATGGACTGATGGGCTTTCCAGGACGCCTGCAGATCGACGAGGTGAATCCCTCGGCTGGGTCCTCGGACGTCTCGCAGCGATCAAGCACCGCAGCTCACATGTCTTGCACCTCGCGGCCCGCTGGTATTGCGCGGGTCGGGCCCGGAAATCGGTTCACCAACCGGCATCTTGTCGATGAGCGACATATGGCCTTGGGGAGAGCCTGAGTCGATGCTGCCGGCCCGCATACCGATCGACCCACGCGAATCGCTGGATTCGTATCTTGAGCGGGTCGCACTGGCCAACGACCTCATGACCAAGGACCTCTTCCGACTGCTCACCGAGGAACGAGACGCTTCGTCTCCGTCCGCAGCGTTCATGCTCATTCGGCCAAGCCGCGAGATGGTCTACCGGATAGTGGATCTCACCGGATTGACCGGCCCCGACGTCAAGAACTCGACACTGGTGAGGTACGACCGCGGTACCCCGCTCAATCTGGACGGGTTCGACCCCCTCGCCCGGTCCAGCTTTCGAACCATTTCGTCCCGCGGTTGGTTCCCGCAGCACGGGACGCAAGTGTGCCCAATGTGTCTGTCCCACGACGGAATCTGGCAGCTGTCGTGGAGACTTCCGACCTCAACGGTGTGTATCGAGCATGGCACCTACCTGATCGCAGAGTGCGCCGGCTGCGGAGATCGCTTTCGATCGCGACGACACAATCCATTCCGTCGAGAGCTCGACACGAGCCAGCCGTGCGGGAACCCGCTCGGTGTCTCGGCTCACTGTCGGCACTCAATTCTGGCGGAGGCCGGAATACCCGCATCCGGTGGCGCGATTCGCACCGCCCGCCGGGCTTCGAACGCCATCGGTGGTGGAGAAACGAGAGTGCTCGACGGACTCCTTGCACCGGCCGAATTCCTTGCCGAGCTCAGGAACCTGACCACCCTTTTGCTCCACCTCGCATCCCGGCCTTACGCGCACCAGTTCGTCGATTGGGCGGGAGGGGTTCACGTCGAAGCGGCCGCTCGAGCCACTGAGCTTCGAGGTCCGCGGTGGGGTATTCAGCCTCCGACGAGTCCCGTCACCCGTGGTGAAGCGCTGGCGGAGGCGGACTCGATACTGTCCAATCACGACCCATCGACAGCGGTGAAACGTTTGACCGAGTGGTTCGACCTGATCCCCCAAGTTCCCGGAGGGCCGAGAGGTTGGCTCGTCAATCGGACCGCAATGAGTCCGGTATTGAGTCAGCTTGCCGTTCAAGTGCTATCGGCCCGCCGCCACATTGGTCTCCAACTCGACCACCAGGACGTGTTGATCGAACTGCCGTTGTCGGCGATCCCCCAACTTATCGACGAACGCACCTATAGGCGTCATTTCGTCGGAATGCTGGCAACGCAAGAGAGCACCGGGAGGCTGTATGCCTCCCTGTGCCTCGCACGAGCACGACAACCTGGATCGACCTGGTCCGCGGCTGCAGCAAGTATCGGGCTCGACCCGGATATTGGCCGGCGTACGTCTCGAGCAGCGAGCACGCGGCTGGTCGTGAGCCCACAGGAGTTCGCGGCGGCAACCCGCTCTGCCGCTGCCGACCTATCTCCTACCAGGGACTATCGGACACTCGAACGACGGGTCCGCGACCTAGCTCGGTCCTCCGACACCTGGTTTCCCAAGTGGTCTCGGATGGCTCATCCCCGGCGTCGTGCCGCGGCGCTCCCCTATGCAGTCACGTGGATGTGGTGCGAAGTTGGACAGGGGTGGTTGGACACCAGCCCGGCCTGGATCCCCCCGGTGACCAGACAATCGAAGGCCGCGTACCGGGTGTTCCGTGACACGCTTCCGGAGGAGCTCGGGCGAGCGCTGCGAACGCTTGCGCGAGGGGAGTCGATATGACTCACCTTCGGCAATTGGTTCACTTCTGGTTGGTCCTGACCGATCCACCAAGTGGCTTCGCACACGGATTGCCAATCTCTGTTGCCAACCCTTGTCGCCAATTCCTGTTGTCCTGGGCGGAATCACCGATGCCGCCGACACGAGAACCGCACCTCCCTCACCATGCCCCGCCCAGCCCCTCGAATCGATCGGATCGAGGATCCGTCAAATCTGGCCGACCACGCGTGGCCGGCTGGGAATCCGAGCTCCGATTCTGTCCGCGGCTCCATAAGTGAACGCAACAGGCCTCACTGGGTGAACACCTGTGTGCGCCCCACAGGGCGATCGTGCCGTGAGGTCTGTCATGTCGGCACTGGCGAGCATGGCCAGCGGCGAAGGTCCTTGTGGGACTGAGACTTGGCGATTCTCGGGCGTCGAATGTGCGGGCCGGCGGTCGAGTATCGCGTGGGCGGCCGGGAGCCTCGTCACAGTCGTGCGGCACGGCCGAGGTGGGCCTTGTTCTGTTCGGCGAGTTTGACGAACTCTGCGTCGGTGAGGCGGCCGCAGTAGTAGGCCCGCTCGACCTCGTCCCAGTCGCCACCGGCGTACGCATCGGTGGGGACGCCGTCGATGACCACCGTGTGACCGAATGAGTAGGGCCAACTCAAGAGTCTCTCCATCATCAGCGTGTCCCCGATGAAGCCAGCAGCCCGCTGATCGATCACTTCGGCGGGCGATTCGGCGAGAATGGACGGATCCTCGGAGCACCGGCGAAGGATTCGGTGGATGGCCGCCTCGGAGTGGGTGCCAACGATCGCACCGATCTGGGATTCCGACATGCCGTCGCGGAACGCCCGGACGATCGCGCGGTTGAGCTCGAGGTCGGCGAGACGTCGGCGAGCGATGGCCCGGAGCAGAGGGGCTTTCGCGGCATCGTCTTCGGGGTGTGTCATGTGGCGGCCTCCTGACTTGACTCAATCTGACGGTCAACGGTGCGCCGAATGCATATCGTGACCATCGCATTCTGGTCTGCGTCACGCGGTCCCGGCAGTGGACACGGTGCCCCGCCCGAGCTTGTCGAGGCGGTACGCGAGCTGCTCGGCTCCACACTGGTTGCCTTCCTCGGTTCTGGGACGAATTCGAGGAGGATGCCGAAGCGCTCAGGATGCCGAATGACCTATCGAATCGTGCCATCAAGCCGAAGTTCCGGATCTGAGGGGATCCTCACAATACTTTGCAAGACCAGGAATGTTCCTTTGCACAACCGCGCCGACCCGTTCGGTTCGCGTGCGGTCAGCTAGCTGTAGAACTTTGAGTGCGTCCGTTGAAGTCTGCGGTCCATGAGTTCCATGCGAGCGTCACTTAGGGAGCTGAGCATCTGGGCGTTGAGTGCGGGGAGGATGCGAGAGAGCGTCTGATCGGTCGCACGGATCAGCGCTTCCGGGTCGCCAGACTGCCGGGAGATCTGGTCGAGCGCGGGAATCTCCGATCTTGCCCCAGGGACGACGGGCACTCGTAGCGAACTGACTTCGCTCGGCACCAGTTCGAGCACACCGCCGCCAAAGCTCCGCCCCTCGACTTCGGCGGAGAGCATGGTGAGCGAGTTGTGGAACGTGGCCGTGAAGTCGTCGGCCGTGATCGGGGCTCCGGGGAGCATCTGGCCTCGGTAGATCGTGTCAGTCGTAACCACTTCCGCGTGGTTGGAGATCACTCGGGGGAAGCGGTTCGAGCGCTTGGACAGGAGCAACTCCCCCGCCGGTACGACGGGGACGCGATACCAGGGCGTACGTACACGGCACTTGAACCTTTTGTCGATGTCCTGCGACTCGCCGATCTTGAGGTATCGACGAGCGCCCGCGTGCGATTCCGGCGACGACTTGTCGGCTGAGAAGCTAAGCATCCAAGCGGGACGACCCGCCCCATCCAGCGCCTGTTCGTCGTCCTTGTCGAAGACCACGCCCTCGGCGTGGCGAGCCCTGGGGAGCAGCGGTATCACCCACTCCGAGAGGTCGAACTCCTCGACTACCTCGGAGTTTACGCAGAAGTAGCTATTGGCGCCGGTCACAGTCGAGACGCTGAATCGGGCGACGGCTCCTAGCGCCTGCACCTCGAGGACGGAGCGCGCGTCGGTGAACGCCTTGTTCTGGTCAGGCGTGAGCAGATAGCTCGTCCACGTCCCCATGCCGGGGTCGATCGAGTGCGACCAGGAGCGCGTTCCGCCGTTATGGTCGTGGAACTGAACAGTCGAGATCTGGCCCGCCGGCCGCTTGGATGCCCGACCGCTGAGGATCAGGACCTCTTGGAGGACTGACGGGAACGAGCCCGGCTTGAACAGGTCGATCGTCAGATCGGTCGTGTTGGCGAGCAGCCAGTTGCGCACTGCGTTCGCGGACACCCCGGTCAGGAACTCTGTCGGCAGGATCACCGCGAAGGCCCCTCCGTCGCGCAGCTTCGCCAGCGACAACAGGAACACGGGGATCCACAGGTTCGAGACAGAGCTTCCGGCGGTCCCCAACTCAGCGCTGATCGCCCTAGCGCGCTGCTTGTCCTCTTCAGAGATGAATTGGAACCTCACGAACGGCGGGTTAGCTAGGACGAGGTCGAAGTCCTGCGCCGCACTCTGCGCCCAGCGCAGGGCGTTCTCGTGAAGCGCCCGACCGGGCAGGTCCAATGTGTCAAGCGCCTGCGCGGCCTTCTGTGCTTCGCAGGCGAGGACCTCGACAGCTTCGATATGCGCCACGTCGCGGACCAGCCCACTGCGCGCGAGACCTCTGAGGAACGCACCGTCCCCGGCTGAAGGTTCGAGGACCCTAATGTTGGTGCGGGTTTCTAGTAGTGCCTCCGAGCGCTTGATGCACAGGTCGACGAGGAGGTCGGGGGAGTAGAACCCACCGCGGAGCTTGTCGTCGCTCACTTCATCTCGGGTACGCAATTCTTCTCCTACTTCAGAGTCTGAAGTAGGACCCTATCCATGTGGGAAGGGCAGCGCTACACCGGCCTGTGCGATTCTGAGCCTCATGAGACTCCGCTTCGTGGGCCAGCCGTTCGACCAGCAACTCAACCTGGTCGACTTCGTTGAGCACGCGACGAGCAACGACTTCACTGAGATCAAGATCGCCGTCGCGTGGGCCAAGAAGTCAGGGCTGGGCCGCGTATGGGATGCCCTCGGCGCGTTTCGCGACCAAGGCGGGCACATCACATTGATCCTCGGCGTCAGCGAGGGCGGCGCGACCAAGGAAGGCCTGGAACTCGCCCTGGAGGCCGCTGATGCCAGCTACGTGTTCCACGACCCTCGGCGCACGTTCCACCCCAAGGTCTACTTCGCATCGTCCTCCGGTCGACGGTCGCTTCTGGTTGGGTCGAGCAATCTCACCGCCGGTGGGCTCGGCTGGAACTACGAATCGTCGTTGTGGGTCGACTGGGACGCCGACGAAGGCGAGGACGTCACCGATACTGTGGAGGAGTGGTTCGACAAGCTCATCGCTGAGATCAGTTCATGCCTGCCCCTGACACAAGAGCTCATCACGCAGTTGGAGGCCAGCAGCGACATTGTCCTTGGGACCGAGACCCGCGCGAAGCGTGTCCAGAAGAGCAGGTCTGACACCCCGGAAGACAACGACAGCACCATCGTGGCCACCATCAGTGGGCTGTTCAAGCCCGTCCTGGTCGGCCTCAGGAAGCTCCCTCGGTTGAGCGCGAAGATCGCTCCGGCCAAGCCGTCGCCAAAGCCGGCCGAAAAAGTATCGCCTGGAGTCGCCCCCGCCCCGTCGAACGATCCACCGCTCTCCAGCGATCGGATCCAGCGTCGTTGGGTGAAGGAGCTGGACCACACCGCGGCGCAGCAAGTCAAGTCAGCCAAGAGCAACCCGACCGGGAACCTTCGCCTGAGCCAGGAAGACGCTCCTATTGATCACAAGGTCTACTTCCGGGACGACTTCTTCGGTGGGCTCCCCTGGACCCCGACCGAGGGCAAGGAGTCTGAGCAAGAGGTCAAGGTCGGATTCCGCACCTGGATCGACGGCGGAGACTTCGGCGTGCAGGACCTGAGGGTCAGCCACGATCCGGGCCGCATCTCCGGACAGGGCAACGTCCCTACGGTGATTCACTGGGGAGTGCTCAGCCAGGTCCTCCGCGAGACGAACTACATCGGCTACTACGTGAGCCTTGAACGGACCGACGACCGTGACTACAACTTGGTTATCTCGAAGAAACCGCGCGGCGACTACCAGCCTTGAGTGGAGCCTTTCGCCCGTCAAGGAGACGGTTAGAACGGGGGTTCGTCGTTCGTATCGCTGAAGAGTTGGTCGATGTCGGCAGAGCTCCGAAGGGCAACGGAAGATTGGTGACCCCGTAGAGGAACCATCTGTAATCACCCTGGATCTGACCCCGTAGAGGACCGCTTGACATGAGAGCCGGTGGTGAATTCGTCCCGGTACCCACGTGCGCGGGGCGCCGGCGTGAAAGACCGGGTGCGGTGCGCCGCTCGTCGCGCGTACCCCCCCGGGCCACCTGAGCGGGGTTACCCTCTGCAAGCCGTTGATGATCGGCCGGTGGAACGCGGAGAAAGCGGCCCCGCCTGCCTCTTCGTCGCCCACCGGCGATGCGACTGGGCCGACGGGTAGCCCAAATTCGCCCCGATCTTAAGGCGGGGCGTAGGTCTTCCTCCGCTGCTGCGGCATCCGATCAGTTCTGGAGGCGAGATGCCGCCACCCCGATAGCGATGACAATTGCATGTACGTCGGGACTCGGTGTTCGACGTTGGGTGTGCCGTACTCGCCCGCGAGCTGGGCGAGTACGGCGAGCTTGGCTGCATCTGCCAGGACTGGTGGGGTCGACGCATCATTGCTGACGCTCACCGCGTCGGCATTGCACAGCCAGTTCCCGACGTGCCGTTCGCCGTTTGTAGCTGGGCGGATCAGTTTTGTGCGGCTGCGGTCGTTCCTCCCGCGGTTGTGGGCGCATTGAATGGTGGGGGGATGATTACTCGTTCGATCGGTGTGCCACCGGGCTCGTCGCTACTGTTACCAAGGATCGATTGTGTGGGGGGTTCGGCGAAGATGCTGCTGAACAAGGTGGTGAGTTCTCCGACGATGTTGTCTGCCTGATCTGCCAGGACCGCTCGATAGGAGGTCAGGTCGGGTGTCTTTTCGCAGAATTCGAGAGCGTGCGCGACCTTTTTCGAGCGCCCGGTGTCGCCGCAGTATGCCTCGAGGTCCCCGCGCGACAGGACATGGACCTTTTCGCCGCGCAGGGCGTCCAGGAGCGCGCGCTTGCATGACGCGATGTCCGGATCGGTTCCCGTGAGGGAACTGAGTTTCTCGTCTTTGCGGTGCCAGGTGAAGAAGCCGTCCATGGCCTCGCGTAGCGTCGTCCACGCGGCACTGTCCTGCGCCCCGCTTTCGTACGCTTCCTTCGCCTTGACCCAGTTGCTCCGGGCATCTCCACGGGCGGAAAGCCTGTTGGCTGGTTTCGCCGTGATATCCGGTGCGGGTGTGAGCAGGCTGCGATCGACGGCCGCCATCAAGGTTTGCCGGATCTTGATGATTTCCTCTGTCGCGGTGAGTTTCTCAAAGCCATCGATGAGGGCGTCGAGATCGCACACGACGTGCACGGGGATATCGAAGTGTTCGAAGAAGGTGCGGTACTTCTCGATGTTCCCTTTCCCGCCGGTCCGGGCGAACGCGATGTTGCGGTCGATATGGTTCCATTTCGGGTCGAGCAAGCTGGCGAGGTGGGTGAGAACGACGGCATCGCTGTCGCCCTCGACGAGCACGACCGCTCGTGCGAAGAAGGCAATCTCGTTGTGTTCGTGGCGGATGATCTGGAAGGCATCACGGGCCGTCCAGGAAGTGCCCAGGTCTACGGGGGTGATCTTCGTGTAGGGAGTGCTCCCAGCCTCGGAGACCTTGCGCAGTTTGGTGAAGGTTTTCGTCGACTCGGGGCTGAAGAAGACCGGGGAGTGCGTCGTTACGAGGACACTGTGATCCTTGGCGAACGCTTCGAGTGCTTGGAAGAGCTGCCTCTGTGCCCACGGGTACAGATACAGTTCCGGCTCCTCGAACAGCAGCAGGTAGCTCGGGCCGCCGGTGTGTTTAGGTTCAGAGTCGCCGAGCCCTTCGTGGCGCAGAACGTTGTATGCGCGAAGAATTGCGAAGGTCACGGCCCGCTTCAACCCGTCGCCCTTGCTGACGATGGAACCTTCGTGCCCGTCGTTTGCGGTGAGTTCGGCGCCGGCGACGATGGTCTTGATCTCGGGGATGGGGACGGTCATCTTCAGGTCGATGTCGGGGAAGCTCTCGCGGACGAACCCTTCGATGGTGCTCTCGATCTTCTTGACCTGCTCGAGACGATCATCGGTAGGGTTTCCGGATGCGTCGAACACCCTGCTGAGCTTTCGCTGGATGTCCGAGAACTGTTCTTCGATGCCCTCTAACTGGTCAGAAACCTCGGTGAGCAGGATCTTGAGCAGTTTGCCGAAGGTGGCGGTATCGCTCGTCTTCAGTTCGGTGGCAACATCTTTGACGGCTTCGATGTAGAGCGGTTCGGGGAGAAAGGCTTTGATGGCGGCGTCAATGCCGGTGCCGAGCGGTTCGTCCCGAGGCATCTTTTTTTCGGGGGGAAGGTCCGCGACGATCTGGTCACGCGCCGCACGGATCCCTTTCAGAGTGGGTCTCGGAGGAAGTGTGAGTTCGAGCTCTGGGATCAGCTCGACCACTGCCTTCCGAAGATCCTCGTTCTTCTTCCCCGTCATGACGGGAGTGAGTACCTCGTCCATGAAGCGATCCTCGATGGGGCCGAGCTTGAGAATCTTCAGCGACGATTTGCTCTCGCCGGGTGGAACGATACGCACCAGGGTGATCGTGTGATCGGTGATGTCTGCTTCGAAGCTCGCCCGGTGAGAGTCGGAGAGCCGTGCCAGGTCCTCGTTGTTGATTCCGTTGATCGTCAATTCGATTCGAATCGGCAAAGAGGAATCGTGGTGGTCGTGGATGTCGACCTTCCGGGGTGTGTTGCCGGTGAGGACGAGGTGCAGTGCGTGCAGGACCGATGACTTGCCGGCGTTGTTCTCGCCGATCAGGCATCCAAATTTCGACAGGGGAAGGGTGACATTCTTCAGTGCACGAAAGTTTTCGATGCGGATCTTCTCGAGTTGCAAGGCCAGTCTTTCAGCTCGGGTGCGCAGGGCGCGCTTTGTTGAATGATGAACCGCGATATACCAGTCGGTTCACACTGGTGATGTGATCTTGAGAAATTCGAGTTCGGTGAGGATGTCGATTCGTCTGTCCTCGGCCCGGGCGAGGCGCGCGGCCTGAAGTCGCTGTTCGTCAGCAGCGCTACCCGCCAACACAATGAGCCGTTCGGCAATCAGGTATCGCGCGCGGTCTGGGTGCAGCTCCTCGACCGAGTAGCACCCGGCGCCGGACATGCGGGGCATCGGAGCGCCGAAGGCGGCGGTGTGCCCGACGTCGACATGCCAGACAACCACGTTGGTGTGATTCTTGACATCATCGATCACCGCGATTGGCGCGAAGTAGCGGGCCGGCATGCGTGCATACCTCTTTCGGACGGTCTGTGGACATCACGGACTGTAGTTCACGATTCGAGTACAGCCGGCGTCGACGCGAGTGCGACTGGTGTGTCGCCCGCTCGGGGTGATTCATGCACGCGCGGTGTGTCATTCGTGTAGATGACATTGGCAGTCGAGTTTCGGAAATCGGTCCGCGACGCTAACTACTTTGCATGGTGCGGTCTGCTGTCAATCTTGACGGCTGACCGATAGCGCTGTCGTTCTAGGGTGTGCTGGTGACGCTGCCATCCACTGCCGCACCCGACTGGCTGACGAAGAGCGATCTGACTCAGTTCCTGCGTTGCAGGCAGGGTTTCGTGCTCCTTCGTAGCGGCGACGTCGCCGAGTCCGCGGCGGTGGGTACCAGCGAGCGCGCCGTCATCGAGGCGGGTACCGGCTTCGACCGCGCGGCGCGCTCCGAGGCCACCCCGATCGTCGACGACGACGGCAAGCCGGTGGCGATTGCAGATCTGTTCGCCACCGACACGTTCGTGCTCACTGACCATCTCTTCGTCAACCGGGACCTGCGCTTCCGAGGAATACCGGACGGAGTCAGCATGGCCTCGGGCGAACTCCAGCCCCTCGAGATCAAGCACCGGACACAGCACCAGCTGTCCGATTTGTTCGAGCTGGCGTTCTACTGGCTGCTCCTCGAGCCATACCGCCTCGTCCCGCGGGCCGATCCGGTCGGGTGGCTCCAGCTTGCTGACGGGGCTGGCGGCCGGAGCGCCCCGATCCGACTCGACATCCCCGCGGAAGTACTTGCGGAGGTGCGCGAGGTGGCCACGCGGGCGCGTTCGGCTCTCACGGACGGCGTCGAGCAGTTCTGGTGTGACTGCACCGTATGCCGCCAGTACCCGCGTCCTCAGAACCCGGCCGCGCGCCGGACGGCCCCCGTGAGGGTCATCAGCGGGATCGGCCCCAGCACCGGCGCGGCCCTGGTMGTCGGCGGCGTCAACACGGTTGGGCAGCTCGCTGATCTTTCGCGTGAGGACATCCGGTCGGCGCTGGCCCCCAGCCGACGTCGGAGGCCGTCCGACGACACGATCGACGGTTGGAGGGAACACGCGCGAGTGTTCATCGCGAACTCCTCGAAACTGACTTCCGGCCAGCATGATTCGCTGCCCGGCCGGTTCATCGCCTTCGACCTCGAGTACCAGTCATATGCGCCATGGGTGGTGTGGCTGTTGTGTGCGCACGCGGTCGGCGTGGAGGGTCCGCACCGGATCACGGCCTTCGCCGACGAGACCGGACAGGGGGCGTTGATCGCCGAGTTCGCAGGATTCCTGGCCAAGTATCCGGATCTTCCCGTTGTCACCTGGGGTGGGACATCAGCTGACCTCCCGGCATTGACACGCGTAATCGAGCACTACCCGATGCCGGAGTCCTTCGACGCCGCGGCCTTCCTCGAGACCCTCGAATCACGACACCTCGATCTGCACCAGTGGGCGAAAAAGGCTCTGTTCCTCCCGATTACGCGCCGAGGCGTCAAAGAGGTCGCCGAGTACTTCGGGCTTGCCATCGACACCGATGTAGGCGGTGGAATGATGGCAGACAGCCTATGGCGGACATATCGAGAGACCGGCGATGGTGTGTTGAAGGACCGGCTGATCGCCTACAACCGGTCCGACGTCACGATCCTGGCCGGCGTCTGCGCGCACCTCGAGGCCGTTCACGCCGGATCCACTCCCCCTGTTCTTGCGCCGCCGCAGTTTTCACACGACGAGTTCATCTCGCACGAGACGCCCGCACAGCTGAACACTCAAGCCGCCCACCAGCGCGGTTCCTGGCGACGCAGGTTGCAGGAGCGTCTGAGAAGCAAAATCGGGAGCGGGGCAGTCCCAGCATCACCGTGAAGCATCCCAGGCGTTGTTCGGCGGCACTGCACGACCCGCGGCCTGCAGGCTCGGCCGGCTGCGTTCAGCTCCGCTCGTTGCACCTACATTAGCGAGTCCCCTCGACACGCCCGAGATCAGTCAAACTGCACCGGCGAGTCCCGCTAGTCTTCGCTGCATCTCGACAACTGCCGCCATCGCCCGAAAATGAGACAAAAATCGGACATGGTGAGATTTTGAGACAAGCACCTGGTGTTTTGTCTCAGGTTGAGACAACGCACCTCACAGCATGAGGCGCCACCGATTGTTCGGACAGCATCATCGATGCTGTCGGGTGTATGTGGTGGGTCCCGTAACCCGTTCGTTGAAGTGGTAGCAAATATGTCAGGCCGGCAGTCGGGTGACTACTGCCGGCCTGACGCGTACTGAGTTCGTTATGTTGGGGGTAGGGCTTCGAGTCCAGCGATGTCCCTGAGGCGGTCGATGTAGGTCCGCGCGACGTCATGCAGCGCGACACCGGTCGGGGTGAGCCTTCGTGGCTGTGAGCGCGTGGCCAACACGAAGATGTCAGATCCGAGTGAGCGCGAGAGATACCGGTACTCACGGCTGAGCTGAGGTTGCCGGATCCCCAATGCGGTGGCAGCCTCGGTTTCAGTCCCGTATTGGACGCTCGCGACGAAGTGCCACAGTCGGAGCGCTGCAATCTTCTCGCCGGCGAGGGCGAGATGGAGGAGTTCCTCGGGGTCGCCGGCGGTGGAGGCAGCCAGTGTGAGTGACAGGCTTGTTCGTCGAAGGTCGCTGCGGCCGATGTCAGGGAGGTACCGTTGTTCGCGTCCGCGGGGTGCCCATGTTCCGGTGTGAAGATTGAATTCCGGTGTGTAGCTGATTGGTTCGCCGATCCGGTGTTTGAGCAATAGCCGCTGGGCCACTTCGCCAGCCTTGTCTTGAAGATCGGCCGGCATCGTCATGACGAATTTGCGATAGCTGTAGGCCGCCGGGCCGTGAAGCAGAGCCGTGCCGTACGTCACCAGCGGGTCGCTACCGCTGAGGAGCTGCCAGATGTAGCGCCGGATCTTCCACGTGAAGGCTTCGGTCAGGTATGCGTCGGCCGCGCGGGCCAGGCTCCTGGTGTGGTTGCGGCCGATATCGGAAGGGGCAGGAAATAGACGACGTCGTCGCCTGTAGTCAATCGGCGGTGGACATGATCGCAGGTGTGCATGGAGGCCTTGAAGATAGTCATACATCTTGGTCCCATGCTCATTGCTGATCAGATGGTTCAGGGCATAGCGGATTTCGTCGGTGCCATAGTCGAGGCCGAACTCGGCGGCGAGCCTGCCGTAGTCGACCTTGCGTCCCATTGCAGCGAGAGCGATGGGCATGGTGAGGGGCAGGAGTCGCGCGACCCGGTCGGGCGCCTCAGGCGCGTGGTCTCGAACAGGTCTCCAAATGCAGGACGGCAGGTTCATCGGATCGATGGCCTCTGGTGTGGCGTGGGCCAGTGCCCTGGCGCTGTGCTGAGTTCGTCGGCGCCCGAGTCGGTCGCTCGACGTCGTTCCCGCAGACGGCATCCGGCGCCAACCGAGAAGTCGCTGCAGGTGAGCTGTGGTGCGGGTTCCGTGTGAACGCTTTAGGTGTCCGATGACTTGTTTGATCCGAGATTCGGACATCCAGGTACCGAGAAGATCTCGACCGCTGTAGGAAGTGGTGAGGATGTTGATCGCTGCGGTCTGTGCGATGAGAAACTGCGACGTCGTAACCGCCGCTACCCCACTGCGGCCAGTTGGCTTGCTGACGAAATCCGAACCGGTGAGTTGCTGCGTCCAATCCCCGGGATCGGGGCTGTCGGGGATCGACCCGACACCGTCGGTATACGTCATGGCGTTGAGTGCGTGGCGGGTGAGAAGTGCGGCATCGGTGAGGATGCTCACTGCAGGCAGGGACTCGCCGTTGGAGTAGGCGGCTTCGGCGCTGCCGGCCTGCAGCAGCGTTGTGAGCCATGAATGTGTCCGGTATGCAGCGGAGTCCTCATCGATCGTGTGTGCGACGCTCTTGGCGAGGATCTCCGTCGCACAACCGTAGGTACATCGCTCAAGACGCCATGCCGAAGCGTTGGACCTGATAGTTCGTGGATGGTGAGTGCGTGCGTTGCGCGCTGTCGTGCTGCACGACGGGCACCTGTCGGCGAGGACGGTGTGGTGTTCGTCGCAGATATTGAACCAGCGAAGATGCCAGGGCAGCTTCCAGCGGAGTCCGCCGTCGCTGAGGCATTTTGGGCAGTACCCAGATCCTCGCACTTGGGACCACGTGCCCTCCCCCGAGGCGCGGCCTGGCACGTTCGCCAGGCCGACTGGCCGGTATCGACGCAATGTCGCATCGCTGAGTCGATCAGGACTCATCCCCGTGTTGTCGGCGATTCGAAGGAGTGTGAGGTCGTCGATGCTGCGGGACAACGGCAGGGCCCTGTCTTGATTGAGTACATCCTTGTAGCCCGTGATAAGTCGTGGCAGACAGCCGTTGAGATCCGCGAGGTATTCGAGCCAAGAGTCGATTGACTCGTCATTGAGTAGATCGGCCTGGATCGGTATCACACTGATCCCCTCCTCTTGGACACTGCGATGAGGTCGGAGACGGTGGGACTGCGCCGCTGGGTGATCGCGGCGATAGTCGTGTCCTTGAGAAGGTCCAGTGACATGCCGGTGCGTCCGCCAGAGAGATGAAAGAGGTTTGCGATGAAGGTCGAGTCGCGCAACTCTGTGCTGTCGAGCCCGTCGATGAGTTCGAGTCGCTTGATCAGCTTGCCTATCCGGCGATGCCAAGCACGCATTTGCGGTTTGTCTGTGTCGCTGAACGTTTCCAGGTTGTACCGGTACATTCGTCCGGCAAGCTGGACGGCCGCGGAGTATTCGTCCTCGGAGCGATCCGTGCGTTTGAGGAGGGCACTGTATTCGAGCCCAGCTCCGGCGAAGACGAAGCTCACAGGAAGTGCGTCGAGCGTCATTTTGAGATTGTCCGTCAGGTCGCGGGCAGCACCTACGCGCCGAAGCATGTGTGCATCGTCGACGACGATCATTCGGGTTCCTAGGCGCGGCAGTACCGTTCGCAACTGCCTGAGGGTGTCTGCACCGGACGAAGAGCGAGTGACGGGTATGCCCGCGAAATCGGCGATAGACCGCAAGAGTGACGGCCATTTTGCGCCAACGTCGCTGATGTAGATGACCGGAATGTGCTCCGCCCGAAGACCTTTGCCTGGCTCGTGTGAATGACCCAGGAGGCTGTCATGCACGCGAAGCATCGCAGCCGTCGTAGCCTGCGTTTTCCCAATGAGTGACGCGCCATTGATGGCGAGCCACCGCCGACTCGCGTTCACTGCACTGGCGTTGTGTTCGAGAAGCAGGCGCATGTCACGCTCAATGGCCTGAATATCCGAAGTTTCGATAGGCCCGATCGAGCTAACCCATCGCGCGAGACGGACATTGTCGCCATCGATCCCGCAGGGCGGTGCATCCTCCGAATCGCGGCGCCTGAGCAGCGGCCAATCTGCCCGATTCTGCAGGACAGGTGGCCGATCGGCGGTCAGTGCACTCAGGCCAGTGATCACGTGTGCAGTCATGCTGGTCACCACATTTCATCGGTGTCGACGGGATCGAGGTCCCAGATTGCAAAGGTGTTCATGTCGACTGGTGGTACCGGCGGAGCATCGATTCCGCTGATTTCGGTGGACTTGGGGGCGGACTGCGGGTCAGGTACCGCGTTTGCGACTCGCGCCCGGTCGAGGGACCACCGGATGCGTTCGCGTTCGGCAACTTGTTCGGAAAATTGGGAGAAGGCGACCTCGGCACTGTCCCGGAGTCCTCGTGTGAGTCGCTTCTGGCCGATGAATCGGGCCAGGTCATCTGCGACCAGGTCGCTGAAGGGTGGGAAGGTGGCACCGTCGTCGTGGATCGCGGTCAGGACATGCCATCGGCCGCCGTGATCGTCTCGGAAGAAAAGTCTCGAACGGTCGTAGGGGTCGTAATAGAACCGGCGCTTGCGCCCGGGCCGGGCCAACGGTGAGACCGCGCCGTGTCGGACCTCGTTCAGGATCGGTCCGTCGTAGCGGAAGTTCCGATAGTGAACGCCGTCTGACGCCACGGTCAGGTCGACGGTGTCGAGGAATCCGAAGACGTCATCCGGGTGCGGCGTGACGTGCAGGTCACCCCCGCGTACGAGGCATTGTTCATACCGCTGAGCGGGAGTCAGGAAGTGTCCAGGCGTAGTCGGCGACGGCAGCCCGCTGTGGGGCCGATGCGGGTAGTAGGTCGTCGCCCATTCCTGACAGATTGATTGCAGCGCAGGCAATGTCAGTGTTGACTCGACCCCGGTCCCGCGATTCTCAGGACCGTTGCCAACGTACCCGGCGAGATCCTCCTGCATGATGTCCCAGATCCGGTTTGCCGACTCGACGTAGGGCTTGTCCATACCGCGGCGAGTCCGGGCGAGCTCGATAGTGGTGCCCCACCGAGCGAGGGCGTCGACGACTCGGTAGTTCTCGTACTCGCTGCCGTGATCGACGACAAGGACTCCGATACTCATTCCGGGTTGGACGTCCACCTCGTTCGGGACTCCGAGCGCCAGGGTGTGGGGGCGTGTGTGCTTGGGCAGCACGAGGGGTGACATCACGTCAAAGAGCAACATTCGGGTGTCCCGCCCGGAAGGCTTGTCGGGTGACAGCCGGATCCTGAGGAGGCGTGTCGCCACGCAGACAGCGACACTGATCCATGGCCGAAACGACCTGTTGGTGTGTATGCACTTGACCTGCACGTTCAACTGAGTGGCATCGATCTCAATCCGTTCTCCCGGCATCGACGGGGGAGGCCGGCGGTGGCCGCGTTGTGCTCGTGCTCCTGTCGTACGTCGGGTTCGCGCCTTGCCTGACAGGTTGAGGTCAGTGGAGATGAAGCGCACGACGGATTCGAGACGAAAAGGGGATAACCGCCGGTCGTCGATGCCCAGTTCGGCCAACTCGCGCAGAACCCGAGTCTTGCGTGCCTGCAACCCGACCGTCGACTTGTGCTTGGCGAAATCGAGCAGGACCCGGTAGATCGCATTGAGGGTGTCCTCCTCGAGACCGACGCGCGGGTCATCGAAACGTGGCCCCTCAGGTTGGTGTGGAGCTAGGGCGCGCACTCCGCCGCGCTCGAAATCCGAAACCATTCGATACAGCGCCGCGCGTGAGTAGCCGCGCTGGCCTGCGAGATCGTCGACTTTCGTCGCCAGTCGCGTCGCCCGCGTTGTAGCCGCGGGGTTGTACCGAGAGTCACTGTCGGGGAGGACGATGCCGGAGGAGTCGCCGTAGATGATCTCACGTATGTGCCGGGCACGCTCGAGTGCCAGGGACTGGGCGTGCTCGGGTAGGTCGTCGAGTATGTCGCCGGCCTCGGAAACTCTGGGTTGATCTACCTCGTTGAAGGCGCGGAATATCGAGATCGCCTGTAGCAGAGGCATCTCGACAAATTCGCCGCTATCGCTTCGCAACGTAACGATGGGGGGTGTCAGTGTGGCCGCGATGGTGACGACAGTGCACAGTTCCCCGTCGATCTCCATTCGGGTCCCCTGGCCGAATCCGTTGTGGTTCATCTCCACTTCACCTCCGCTGCGCTGTTGATGGGGAGGTCAAGATCGACGTCGAAATGGCATTGTGCGAGCACACGCAGTGCCCGCGCGCGACCAACCGGACCTGACCCGCATGCTTCCGCCACGGCCCCGAGCGCGCCCGCGCGGTTGGTCTGGACTGAGCTCCACCATGGTTCTCGGACAACCGGAGACTTCCATCGGTGTGCGCCGAGCATCCGAAGGTTCACTGTTCTCTGGCGGGGAATCGATCCGACAAGGCTGTATGTAATGCCATGGTGGTCAAGGGTTTCCGGTATGAGCCTGGCTAGCATCACGGTCGCGTATGTGTCCATGGCATCAGCGGATCGCACGCTGATCACTTGAGTGCCGGTGTCCGAGGTGACGAGTATGTCGGGGATCTGCAGAATGCAGCGGTCCCCGACTGGCCACGACAGCACACAGGCCTGCGTCTGGTAGCCGCGAACGTCTGGCCGGCGATCGAGCTCGAGCATCCAGAGTTCCTCCAGCTTCGACTCCGCCCACACTGCGTGTGGTGCGCCATCGACGCGGGTGGTGTGGATGAGCAGGTTCGACCATGCATCCATGTGTGATCCGAGCCGTCGTACTGGGCGAAGGCTAGCAACGTCGACCTCGCGCAGTGTGGCCACCGCTGACGAGTGGGCGCCGGTTCCGTTCCAGAAGATGGCCCTGCATCCGGCGATCGCCTTGGTGCGAAGCCCTGGATCGGCCAAGGCAGTGAGCGCGTCCTGGCGAGGCAACCCCCGGCCGAAATGCGCGCTGATCTGCTTCGGGGTGCGGCGGACACCGCGCCGGGCGCTCACCGACACGCCGCGTACGAACTGGCTGGTCATCGTGGCATCCAGCGCGAGGATGATGGCTTGACAACCTGGAATGGGCAGGTTGAAATAGACATGGAAAAGCTCCCTTTGATGTGGGTGTGAAATAGGACGGCGGGTGCAACCGCCGAACAAGTGATGAGCCGGGCTGATGCCCGGCTTTTCGCATGGGCCTAGGTCATGGCGCCCCCCCTGGTGTGCAGATCCATGAGTCGGGGCGCATCCGGCCGCGTATCCACGCGCCGGATGAGAATCGGAGTTCACGAGCCATGTCCTTTCGTTGATCGTGGGATTAAGTTGTCGATCAACTCATGGCTGATACTCCGATGCCGAATAGAATAGTCCTGGGTGGTCGGGTTGCGCGAATCTCTAGTGCGATCCAACCGGCATTGCCCAGTGATTACGTAGGTATCGGAGGGAGAGTCGAGGTGGGATTCGTGTCGGTCAGTGCTCATGTCGTTGCAGTCACCGCCTCGTCGGCGGAGGTTGCGGCTCGGTTGGAGGAAGTTCTCGGAGCTCGGA
Organism: Rhodococcus sp. P4_F5; assembly: GCF_056401315.1. Classification (NCBI taxonomy): domain Bacteria; kingdom Bacillati; phylum Actinomycetota; class Actinomycetes; order Mycobacteriales; family Nocardiaceae; genus Rhodococcus; species Rhodococcus sp. P4_F5. The sequence continues at coordinate 18,387 of NZ_JBFUJP010000015.1, forward strand.
TCACGGCATCGATCGCCGGCGTTGCTGATGCTCGCGCGGTCCACCAGTGGGCGACTGGCGCGCGGATGATCAACAGCCCCAGGGCGTTGAATCAGTTGCGGACGGCGTACCAGGCCGCACTTGAGCTCGCCGGCACCAATGACGTCGAGACGGTCCGCGCATGGTTCGAGACCTACAATCCGGCGCTGGAGTATCGTTCACCAATCCAGTTGTTGCGGGACGATCAGATCGATGAGTCCGCTCCGCGGGTGCTCGCTGCGGCGATGGGCTTCGTCGCTGTCAATGGCCAGCGCGACAGCGCATGAGGTCATAGATCGCCTGATACAAGCAAGGCGTCCGCTTGGTGATGGATACGTGCCTCTGCAGAAGCCTTGCCGTGGTCGTATCAGAGGGTGTTGCTGACTGGTCGCAGGCGCCGGGTTCGCGGTGCCGGACAGCCATTCCCCCCCGGCTAGCATGTACTTGCGTACGAGAGTGGTCGACAGGGCGGTGGTTGTGGTGGACGATGCAGCAACAGCAGTAGCCCGCTACCTGCGAGGAGACCTCGACTTCGAGGATGCCCTCCGGGAGGTGACCGGCACCGACATGGGCCGCGGGGAACTCGCGCAGATCCTTCGCGACCTGCAGTCCCGGAACCGGGGTGCCCCCTCGTTGTCTGTGTATGAAGCGCAGGTCTTCGCCGTCGCCGGGTTCATTTCCGATCCGAACGCTGCTGTGGCCGCGCGAGTCGATCGCGGCATCCGTATGGAGAACCTGGTTGCAACGTCCTTGTCTATTGCGGACGCCGCGACCCGCCTCGGTGTTACCCCGGCGCGGATCCGGCAACGCATCGCTGACGGCACCCTGTGGGCATTCGACTCGGGTGGCAACCGACTGTTGCCGCCTGCACAGTTTACCGATACCGGCGCGGTGCCTTACCTCGATAAGGTCCTGCCCCGGTGTGCGAAGGATCTGCACCCGATGACTGTGCAGGCACTACTCACCCAGCCCCAGCCCTCGTTGAGCGTTAACGGGCACCCCGTCTCGATCGTGGCGTGGTTGACCGGTGTTGCCGGCACCCCCGCAGATGTCGAGCCGGTTATCGACGTGATCGCCGCGGCCGAGTGGGAATCGGCTTGAATGACGGCGGGGCTTCCACCGTCATCGACGATCCCCTCCTGCGTGCGGCGGGTCTTCGTCCCGGTGAGGTGGTCGCGAGTGGTCGGCCGTGACGACTATGCCCAAGAGCGGGCCAGCGAAGAGCGCCGCGATTTGGTCATCAGCTCTTTCCAGCTCCTCGACTCGCTGGCCGTCTCGAGCATCCTTGCGCCCACCAGTGCACCGACTCGGGGTGTGGCGCAGAAGCGCCGTAGGGCCGGCGACCTGATCGGCTTGCCGGTCGGTACCCGCCCGGACTACCGATACCCGGCCTTCCAACTTGACCCGCAGCAGCACCGCATCCACCCGCTGGTCCGGCACGCGAACCAGCGACTCGCCGTCGAGAACGACCCGTACGGCGCGGCCAGCTGGTGGCTCACTCCCACCGACATCCTCGACGGTCGCAGCCCGCTCGAGGACCTCGAGGCCGACGACCTCACCGAGATCGCGATCGACAGCATCCTCGACACCGCCTGCCGGGGCATGTGACCGGGTGTCTCGATGGCCTCATGCACAGAACCCATTCAAGGGGCTCGGATTCGAGGACCCGGACGATCTGGACTACTCCGGTCTAGTTGACACCTTTGCTGGTCCAACTGAATGGGGTCAGTCGCAACTGCATGCGTCACAATCTTTGGCGGCGGCATCAGGCCCGAGACGGTTCACTGTGCGGGAATCCTGGTACGTCGATTTTGGCACCAACTTATGAGACGTGCTGACCTGGGGCGATCCGCTCCGGCGGGCGTCAGGGTCATGCCCGTTCCATTTCCAAGGTTGTGGGACGCGCGCGTGTAGTGCCGGGCTGACGGACGGACCAATGTCGGTGACGTGGGGCACTGCTTGATGCAGGTCCATCCCAGGCTCGAATGGTAGGAGGCTTCCTGTTCGCTGTTCCCACGTGGCTCTCGCTACCCAATCGACGGCCACAACCGTCGGTGTGGCAGGTCCTTGAGTGGCGGGCGGATTATTTGCGGAGCAGGTTCGCCTGGCTACGACCCGAACAGGAGAGCAAGGGAGCCAGCAGCGTCAGAGGCATTGGGAGGCGGGGCCGGTTCCTCAAGGAGCGTCCACGTCCCGCAGTTCTCCGCCTTGAAGTTCCAGAGCGCATCGGCGGTCAGGTCGACAACGACCCGGTCGCTGCGAACAGCGTGACGCTCGATGATCGTTCGATCACCATCAAGACCGGTGGTCTTCCAGCTGCAGGGTCCGTCGGCCGGCCGAGTGCTCGACGCGTAGATCCCGCGAGGCGGGTGCGGTGAGAAATTCATGGCGACATTGCCGTAGCCCTCAGGGATGGTGGACGCCGGATTGGGGACGAGACCGGCACCGAGTGTCGACCCATCCGGCCGTGCGGGTTCAGTCAACGTCCACCCGCCGCAGTTCTTGGACACGAGTTCGGTGTCGCCGGGTTCGAGGTTCGCAAGGTGTTCTTGGTCCCAGGTGACCAGGTGCTGCTCCATGATCTCCCCACCTGGACCGAGGCGTTGCCATGTGCAGGGTTGCGTCGGGTTGAGCCGCTGCGCTGCGGAAACATATTGTGCACCGGGGAAGTCCGCGAAATCGACATTCAGGTACGCCTCGCCGCTGTACTCCGGAATGTCCCGGACGTAGGGGACCGGAATCCAATTCTGCTGGTCACTTCCAGGGTCTTCGGAAGAATTCGGTAGCTCCGGTGCTGCCGGGGCCTCCTGAGCCGCCGCTGGGGCGGCGGCTAGCACGCCCGCGAGGAGCGCGATGCCTACTGCCGCCATGATTCGCAACTTCGTTGTCCTCCCGTTTGCCTAGTCGGCTGGGATGAGTGTGGCAGATGAGGTGCTCTGTGCCGGCCAACTTGCCGCAAACAAGTAGCCGCGGTGTGTACTAAACCCGGGATGCTTCACACCTCGCTCGACCGGACCCGCTTCCCGGTGTCGTGATGCGCGATGATGCTCGTGTGACACACGGGCTGTTGCAGACTGTGCACGTTCTGCTGGACGAGCACGCACGCAATTGTCTCAACAGTCATCGTCGAGTGAACCTCGTAAAGGAGCCCTGTGAGCACCCTCGGTAGTTTCATCTGGTCGATCGCCGACCAACTTCGGGGCCCCTACCGCCCCAACCAGTACGGCAACGTGATCCTCCCGCTCACAATCCTGCGCCGCCTCGACTGCATACTCGAGCCCGACCGGGAGACGGTGCGTCAGCTGGCTGCCAAGTACGACAACCCCAACCGACTCAAGGTCGAGGTCAAGAAAGCCACCGGACGGCCCTTCTACAACACCTCGAACTACTCCTTCGACAACCTGCTGGCTGACGCCGACGGGCTGGCGGACAACCTGGCCGACTACATCGACCGGTTCTCACCCGACGTCGACGTGTTCGAGTACTTCGACTTCAAGAAGGAGATCCTCGCACTCGAGAAGGCGGAGCTGCTGCGCGAGGTCATCACGTCCTTCAAGGCCATCGAACTGCATCCGGACGCCGTCTCCAACGCCGACATGGGCGATGCGTTCGAGTACATCATCCGCAAGTTCAACGAGGCCGCGAACGAGACCTCCGGAGACCACTACACCCCGCGGGACGCGATCCGGCTCCTGGTCGACCTGCTCTTCGCCGAGAAGGACGCCGACCTGACCGAGGTCGGCATCGTCCGCACGCTCTACGACCCGACCGCGGGCACCGGTGGCATGCTCTCCCTGGCAGAAGAACACCTCCTCGACCAGAACCCTGACGCGAAGCTGAGCCTGTACGGCCAGGAGTACAACGGACAGTCATACGCTATCTGCAAGTCCGACCTGCTGGCCAAGGGCCACGACGCGACCAACATCGCCTTCGGCAATACCCTGACCGACGACGCGTTCACGGGCCGCCACTTCGACTTCTGCATGTCCAACCCGCCCTACGGTGTCGACTGGAAGCAGTACGCCAAGACGGTCACGAAAGAGCGCGACGAAGCCGGCCCCTACGGCCGGTTCGCGCCGGGCCTTCCGGCGACTTCGGACGGACAGATGCTGTTCCTGCTGCACCTGGCGCACAAGATGCGCCCCCGCGAGGACGGCGGCGGCCGCGTCGGCATCGTCATGAACGGCTCGCCGCTCTTCAACGGCGCTGCCGAATCCGGCCCCTCCAACATCCGCAGGTGGCTGCTGGAGAACGACCTGGTCGAGGCGATCGTCGCGCTGCCGACCAACATGTTCTTCAACACCGGGATCGCCACCTACATCTGGATCCTCGACAACACCAAGCACCCCGACCGCAAGGGCCTGGTCCAGCTCATCGACGGCACCTCGTTCTGGACCAAGATTCGGAAGAACCTCGGCTCCAAGAACCGCGAGATCAGCGACACCGACCGCGACGAGGTGGTGAAGCTGTACGCCGAGTTCACCGACGCCGACCCGGACCACTCCAAGGTGCTGCGCAACGACGAGTTCGGCTACTGGACCATCACCGTCGAGCGTCCGCTGTTGGACGAGGACGGGAAGCCGGTCGTGGACCGCAAGGGCAAGCCCAAGCCGGACCCCAAGAAACGGGACACCGAGAACGTCCCGTTCACCTACGGTGGCTCGACCGCCGGTGACGCGGGCAAGGCCGAGGTGATCCAGGCGTACTTTGACTCCGAGGTGAAGCCGCACGTCCCCGACGCCTGGATCGACTGGACGAAGGTCAAGACCGGCTACGAGATCCCCTTCACCCGCCACTTCTACAAGTACGTCCCACCCCGGCCCCTCGCCGAGATCGACGCGGACCTGGAGAAGCAGGTCGCCAAGATCCTCGACCTCCTGCGCGAGGTGGAGGGGTGAGCATCCAGGAGGAACTATCGGAGGCGCCTATGGTGCCCCTGCGGTATCTCGTGTCATTCAACCCTCGTCCCACGTCGGACTCCGATAGTGATGCGGTATACCTTCCGATGGAAGCGATCTCCGAGTTTGGCCAACCAGATACGAGCCGTCGTCGTCTCTTCGGTGACCTGCGCCAGGGGTACTCATACGTGGCGAACGGTGATGTTGCGTTCGCAAAGGTGACTCCGTGCTTCGAGAACGGTAAAGGCCTTGTCGCGCGGAATCTCCCGGACGGCCAAGCCTTTGCGACGACAGAAATCACTGTGATGCGTCCGTCAACCGAAGTCGACGCGGACTATCTCGGTTGGATTCTGCAGTCATCGCCCTTTCTGGGGCAGGGTGAATCTCATATGACCGGGTCGGGGGGCCTCCGCCGTGTCCCTGACTCCTTTGTCGGGTCGTACTCAATCCCACTTCCTGACCGTCAATCACAGCGTGATGTCGCCGACTACCTCGACCGCGAGACCGCCCGCATCGACACGCTCATCGAGGAGCAGCAGCGCCTGATCGAGATGCTCCGCGAACGCCGCGGCGGAGTAGTCACCAACACCTTCCTCAACTCGGCGAACGAGGAGCATGCCCTCAAATTCGCGGTGGATGACGTGACAGTCGGCATCGTGGTCCAGCCTTCGCGCTGGTACGTCGACACCGGTGTTCCGGCACTTCGAGGCGTCAACGTCAAGCGCGGGTCAATCTCACGCGCAGACCTAGTCAACATCTCGGAGGAAGGCCACGCGGCTCACTCAAAGTCGCAGTTGTTTTCTGGCGACGTAGTCGTAGTCCGAACCGGTAATGCAGGGGCGGCAGCGAAGATTCCTGACGAACTCGACGGTGCCAACGCCATTGACATCCTCATCATCAGGCCCGGACAAAGTACCAATCCAGACTTCTTGGTCTGGTATCTCAACTCGCCGCTAGCAGCGGCTCGCATCGAACACGGCTCTGTTGGAGCATTGCAGGGTCACTTCAACGTAGGTGCGCTTCGAGAGTTGCCCCTTCCAGTTACTTCCCTTGCAGAGCAGCAGCGAATCGTCGCCTATCTCGACGAGCAGATTGCGAAGATCGACACGACGATTGCGGAGACCGAGCGGTTCATCGAACTCGTCCGCGAGCGCCGGGCGGCGCTGATCACGGCTGCGGTGACGGGGCAGATCGACGTGCGGGAGATGGCGTGATGGCTGATCACAACGAGGTCGTCTTCGAGTCCGAGATCTGTGCGTACCTGGAATCCCACGGGTGGCTGTACTCGGCCGCTGACGCCGGCTACGACCGGGAGCGGGCGCTCTTCCCCGAGGACCTGTTCGCCTGGCTGAACGAGACCCAGCAGGCGGCGTACGAGAAGGCGTTGAAGGCCGCGGGGTCGCCGGCGAAGTTCCTCGACGTGCTGACCGCCGCGCTCGACAAGCCCCTCGAACACGGCGGCGGGACGCTGAACATCCTGCGCAACGGCGTCCAGTACATCGGTGGTGGCCGGTTGAAGACAGCGCAGTTCCGCCCCGAGACCAGTCTGAACGCGACCACCAACGAGCAGTACGCGGCGATGCGGGTGCGGGTGATGCGGCAGGTGCACTTCTCCACCGCCGACCAGCGCAGCATCGACCTGGTCTTCTTCGTCAACGGACTCCCGGTCGCGACCGTGGAGTTGAAGACCGACTTCACCCAGTCGCTCGACGACGCGATCAACCAGTACCGCAAGGACCGGCATCCGTTGACCAACGGGCGGCCGGAGCCGCTGCTGTCGTTCGGGCACCGGGCGCTGGTGCACTTCGCGGTCTCCAACGACCTGGCCGCGATGACCACCCGGCTCGAGGGCGAGAAGACGCACTTCCTGCCGTTCAACATGGGGCACAAGGGTGGCGCGGGGAACCCGCCGGCTGAGGGCGGGCGGTCGGCGACGGCGTACCTGTGGGAGCGAGTCTGGGACAAGGACGCCTGGCTCACCATCATCGGCCGGCTGATGATCGTGGAAACCAAACAGGAATGGGACGTCGCGACCGGGACGTCGGTGCGGCGGACGAGCATGCTCTTCCCCCGGTTCCACCAGTGGGAGGCCGTGACGAACATCGTGGCCGCCGTCCGCGAGGAGGGCGTGGGGCAGCGCTACCTGATCGAACACTCGGCAGGGTCGGGGAAGACGAACACCATCGCCTGGACCGCACACCGGCTCGCGCGGCTGCACGTCAGCGACAAGAAGGTCTTCGACTCGGTGATCGTGGTCGTGGACCGCACTGTGCTCGACGGCCAACTCCAGGACGCGATCCGGCAGATCGACGGGTCCGGGAAGATCGTGGCCACGATCAGCCCGGAAGACGTCCGCAAAGCGGGCGCGAAGTCGAAATCCGGGCTGTTGGCAACCGCTTTGAAGAACGGGGAGCTGATCATCGCGGTGACGGTGCAGACCTTCCCGTACGCCCTCGACGAGATCCGCGCCGACTCCTCGCTGAAGGGGCGGCGGTTCGCGGTGATCGCCGACGAGGCCCACTCCTCGCAGTCCGGCCAGATCTCCTCCAAGCTCAAGGCCGTCCTGACCGCGGAAGAAGTCAAGGAGATCGAGGAGGGCGGCGAGGTCGACGTCGAGGCGATCCTGGCCGCGGAGATGACCGAGCGAGCCGAGTCGGAGAACATCTCCTACCTCGCATTCACCGCAACCCCGAAGAACAAGACCCTGGAACTATTCGGCCGCAAAGGTTCTGACGGGAAGCCGGCCGAGTTCCACCTCTACTCGATGCGCCAAGCGATCGAGGAGGGCTACATCCTCGACGTGCTCAAGGGCTACCAGACCTACGACACCGCACTGAAGATCGCCGGCAAGGCCGAGGGCGGCGACGGCGGCGAGGTGGAGGAGGCCGCGGCGCGCAAGGGGCTGATGCGGTGGGTGAAACTGCACCCGACCAACATCAGCCAGAAGGTGCAGATCATCGTCGAGCACTTCCACACCAACGTCGCCCACCTGCTCGAGGGCAAGGCGAAGGCGATGGTCGTGACCGACGGGCGCAAGGCTGCGGTGAAGTACAAGAAGGCGATCGACGCCTACATCACCAAGCGCGCCGCCCTGGACGACTCGTACAACTACCGCACCCTGGTCGCCTTCTCCGGCTCGGTGACGATGGACGAGGACGAGCAGTGGACCTCGGAGTGGGGGCCGCAGCCGAGCAAGGACGACGAGTTCACCGAGGCCAATCTGAACCCCGGCGCCGGCTCGGACCTGGCCGCCGCCTTCAAGGGCACTACGTACACGATCATGCTGGTCGCCAACAAGTTTCAGACAGGCTTCGACCAGCCACTGCTCTCGGCGATGTACGTCGACAAGAAGCTCTCCGGGGTCACTACCGTGCAGACGCTGTCCCGGCTCAACCGCACCCATCGCACCGCGAGCGGCGAGCAGAAACGCAAGACGTTCGTCATCGACTTCGTGAACAAACCCGAGGACATCCGGGCCGCGTTCGAGCCGTACTTCACGGGCGCCACCCTCGAGACCGAGACCGACCCCTACGTCGTCGTCCACCTCGCCACCAAACTCGCCCAGACCGGGATCTACACCCCCGAGCAGGTGCGCGAGGTCGCCGAACTGTGGGTCACCCGGAAGGGCAACAACGCGCTCTCGGCCGCGATCAGCCCGGCCAAGCACGACTTCGCGCGTCGCTACGCGGCGGCGCTGGAGGCCGACGACAAAATCACTCTCAACACTCTCGACCTGTTCCGCAAGGACGTCTCCACCTATGTTCGGCTCTACGACTTCATGAGTCAGATCGTCGACTACGGCGACCCGTACATGGAGATGCTGTCGATCTTCCTGCGGCTCCTGGACAAGGTGATCGCGGACTCGTCCTGGGCCGCGGAGGTCGACCTCTCCGATGTGGTGCTGGTCGGGGTCAAGCACAACAAGAGGGCTGCGGTCGACATCGCGCTGATCGGTGACGGTCAGCTCAAGGGCATCAGCGCCGCCGGCACCGGCGCCCGGAAGGACCCGAAGTATGTCGCCTTGCAGGTCGTCATCGACAAGATGAACGACCTCTTCGGCGCTGAAGCGTTCACCGAGTCCCAGATCCGCGAGTTCGTGCAGGGGTTGGTGCAGCGACTGCTCGCGTACCCGGACCTGGTCAACCAGACCAAGGTGAACTCGAAGAAGCAGTTCATGGAGTCGCAGGACTTCCAATCGGCGGTTGTCGAGGCGGTCGTCGACAACCAGGAGGCCCACAACACCATGGCCGACTACTTCTTCAGCGACGGCCCCAGCATCGGTGCTGTCATCGTTGCGCTCGCGGATGCCTTCTACGAGGCGGCGATTGATCAGAAGGCGGCCGTCTGAGTGCCCGACCCCGAATGGGCTCATTCGGGTGGCCGGTCCGGGCTTCTGGCAGGTCCGGATCGGTCAACCTGGTTCCAGAGCCAGGACTCTGGAACCAGGTTGGACTCATCTACTGGGGACATGCCAGTCGGAATCCGCGGGGTCATCCCTCGCGCTTCTGCTAGGTCGGGCACACTCTCACTTGGAACATCGGCACGATGAGGAGTGAGGAGTCCCGTGGTCGTTCGGGTTGACGTCGCCCCCAGCCTCCTGGAGTGGGCCGTCGAGCGCGCCAGATGGGACGAGGAGACCACCCAGAAGCGTGCCCCGAAGCTCGACGGGTGGCTCAGCGGAGACCAGCGCCCGACCCTCAAGCAACTGGAGCAGTTCGCTCACGCCACCCACACGCCGTTCGGCCTCCTGTTCCTGCCCGAGCCCCCCGCCGAGCCGGTGCCCATCCCCGACATGCGCACGATTGGCAACGCCGCGGTCCCGCGACCGTCGGCGGATCTGTTGGACACGATCTACATGTGCCAGTCCCGTCAGGAGTGGTACCGGGAGTACGAGCGTCAGCAAGGCGGTGAACCCCTACCGTTCGTGGGGTCCGCTACGGTGAACACACCTTCGGTCCAGTCCGCCCGGGAGATCCGGCAGGCGTTGGGCTTCGACCTGACGAACCGTTCGCGGTACGTCAACTCCGACGACGCACTGCGGCAACTGATCGACCTGATCGAAGGCATCGGCGTACTCGTGATGGTCAGCGGGATCGTCGGCGGCGACACCCACCGGGCACTCGATCCTGACGAGTTCCGGGGGTTCGCGCTCTCGGATTCCCTCGCCCCTCTGATTTTTGTCAACGGCGCCGACACCAAGGCCGCGCAGATCTTCACCTTGATCCACGAGCTCGCGCACATCTGGCTCGGCGGGAGTGCACTGTCGGATGCCGCGATGGTCTCGCGCGACGGCGTCGCCGAGGAACTCTGGTGCAATCGTGTGGCCGCCGAGGTGCTCGTGCCCCTTGCGTCTCTCCGGAGCGACTACCGGGGCGAGCCCACAGCAGAGGAGGTCACGCGACTCGCACGCCGCTACAAGGTCAGCACCCTCGTCATTCTGAAGAGGTTCTTCGACGCGAGGTTCCTCTCCTGGGATCGATACCGAGAGCTATACGACGCTGAACGCGAGAACGTCATCTTGCACGCCCAGCGCAATCGCGGAACCGGCGGGAATTACTACAACACCCAGCCACTGCGCCTCAGCCGTCACTTCGCCCGCGCTGTGATCGCGAGCACGTACGAGGGCGACACGAGCTACCGAGAGGCGTACCAGTTGCTCGGCACACGCAAGCACGAGACGTTCACCCGTCTCGCCGACGAGATCGGAGTCGCGTGATGTTCCTCGTTGACGCGAACATCCTGATCGAGGCAAAGAACCGCTACTACGGTTTCGACATCGCTCCGGGCTTCTGGGCGTGGCTGGAGAACGCGCACGATAACGAGTTGGTGTGCAGCATCGAGGCCGTGCGCGACGAACTGCTCGCCGGAGACGACGAGTTGTCTGAGTGGGCCCAGGCGAACAGCGCCTTCTTCCGCCCAGTCGACGCGGCTGCCATCGGACAGTTCCAGCCGCTGACCAGCTGGGCTCAATCGCAGAACTTCCAGCCTGCCGCGCTGGCGGCATTCGCGGGCAACGCAGCCGACTACCAACTCGTGGCGTACGCCAGCGCGCACAACCACACGATGGTGACCCATGAGCAGTCGAACCCTGCGCGGCGGAAAAGGGTGATGATCCCTGACGCATGCGCCGCGATGGGGGTGACCTCGATCGGCACGTTCGAGATGATGCGTCGCACTGGGGTGAAGCTCGACCTCAGGAGTTGAAGTCCCAGACCGCCGGCCAGCGATGTCGGGTTCGACGCGACTATGGCCCGCGATGGGAACTGGCCGCGTCGGCGATGCGGTCGTCTGCGGCGGCGCCAAGATCGCATCGAGAAGTCGTGCGCGGAAGATTCGGGCTACCTGGCATAAGAGTGCGTTACCGGCCCGGGCTGCCGATGGGCCCTCGACCCGGGGTGGGTCTCCCCGGCGCTGCGGACCGAGGGATGGCACGGCCCGGTGCAACCCCATTTCGATCCGTCCTCAGTTACCTCTGTTGCGATGTTCGATGGCCGGGATCTGCGAATGCAGGATCGTCAGGGAAATAGCGGCCCCGACGACACGACCTGGATCTAGCTCAAGTTGGCCGATCTCTCCCCAGGCCGCACCGCCAAGTAGGTCGTATTTCGCTGCCCGCGTACCGTGCTCCACGGAGCCCGCGGTGCTTCCTGCGGTCACCGATCAGCAAGGACGCCTTCCGCCGTATCCGTCTCGCGAACTTCGGCGTTCATTCCACGATTCAGCATGTTGCTGATCACCACCTGAGCCATTGCCTCCCCAGCTTCGCCCCGGTGCTGGCGGGTCGGCGGCTGGTATCCGAGAGCGTTACTTGCCGTGAGGGGGCTTCACCGATGTGGATGCTCTCCGCTCGCGCTTTCTCGGGATATGAACGGTGGCCACGCACAACTCGACACGTTTACCTTCGTGGACGTACTTGAAGATCGGCCACCCGCTCGGGCCCAGCTTCTCCGATTGATATCCGACCACTTTGCGGAGCGCAATCAACCGCGCCTTAGCTGCATTATCGAAACCCTGCTGCTCCAGCAGGAGGAGGAGAACGGCGGCGGTGTCGTGAACCGTAAGGTAACCGAACAGTTGCGGATCTACCGCCTCTTGGACGACCTTGTCTGCACTCGCCCGCTTGTTCTCGCAGATGAATACCTTGGCTGGCCCAGTGCCCTCAGCTATGGAGTCCGCTTTAATGAATATGTCCRACTTGCCTTCTCGGCTGTACACCTCCCTATTGGCGCCAGGAAGTGTCGCGTTAAGCGTGGCTGCTAGGAGATCGCTGATCCGGTCCTCACCCAGATCCCGGTACGCTGCTGGGTAGCGCTCTAGCGCGTCTGCCCACACTCGGATAACGCGCTGGACGTCCTCGAAGCTCGCAGGGTCAAGCCGTGCGCGCGTATTCAGCCTGACTACTGCATCGACTCCTGATGCTTCAGCTTCAGGCTGCACATCAGCTTGGTTGGTGGCGCCGACAGCCGTCGAGGATGCGAGTTGGGGCGCGGGAACAACCCACTCGTTCGAGAACTTCAGCGTCTGTGTGACCCCTGCTCGGTTCGTAAGGATCGCCCGCCGCCTCTCGATTTCCCGCTTGAACCACTGAGGGAGTTCTTCATCGAAGTACCGGGCAACCTGGCGGGCGACCTGATTCACAATCCGGGCGGCTTCCTCGTACCGCTCCATGAACTTCGCATGGAGGTCGATCGTGCCCCCGGGGCCGGCCGCTGCTTCTTCCTCATTCGTGAGGTCGAAGAATGTATAGAGAGCCCACACCCCGTCTGCACCTGGGTCCCCGGTCGTTGAGAGCACCCACATCTCTTCAGCGGCCTTCACTTTGTCCCGCTCAGCGCGTCCCCACGACCGTGACCAGCTGGCGGATTCCTCCTGGACTTGCGTGTCCAGGGGGGCGATGTCTTCGTCTGTGTCGTCCGGCCAGCAAGTGCAAAGTTCGTGATCACCTTCAACCTTGACCGCCAAGTAGTGGCGAGTGGTCGACTGTAGGTCTGAGGAACCCTCAACAGGAACCCACGCGCCCCCGTTTTCACGCACGCTAGCTGGCCTCGGATCCCCCAGTTTGGGAGCTATCGGCCGGATGCCATCCAGCGCCGCCGGAAGGCCCTTTTCGAACTTGTCCAGCTCGTTGAGATCCTGAATCGTGTTCACACGATCCGCTAGCTGGCTCTGTTTTACGATCGACCGCAATCTGTGTGAAAGCAGATTGTCGTTCTTTCGCGCACTGTTGAACACCGACGTCACAGGTGTAGAGCCTACGGCCACCGCTCGCATTTCAGCGGAGGAGATCACCAGAAGTCTGCGTCGACAGATGAATCTGAGTGCAGCGAGCGGCCTGCTCGAGTTCATTGGCGCCAGCGATGTGACGGCGCGGCCGCCGCCGCTGGCCTTGACGCCGCTGTCCTTGACGCCGCTGGCACCGCGACAGCGCTTGTCCCTGCCGAGCCCGAGGACGATCTCCGGTAGGAAATCGCGGCGTTTGAGACCGATCGATGGCAGGTCCTCGAGTCGGATTCGTCGACTTCGGGCCTGCGCGCCAGGGTGGTCCTCGCCGACTCCACGGCGGCTCCGGAGATAGTTTCCTACATGCGATTCGGTCACCGAGACTCCACATCGTGTCTAGGTCTTCCGGAGTAGGCCGGTGACGCCCGCTAGGAGGATGGCGGTGAAGATCCACGACAAGATACGGAGAATCGGCAATCCGAAGGTGATGAGTAGTGACGCTTCAGTTTCCGCTCGCCAGTCAGGTCTCGGGTTGAGGCTGGATGCGGGTATTACATTCGTGAGCGTGTAGGTCAACGGTTCGAAGCATGGGTAGGTGGGATACCGGGTACAGGTGACGTCAGCAGTGATTGGCGATACGAGCGGTTCGCCTGTGCTTTGTGCTGATGCGTGTGCTGCACTCGGGTCGGTCGGAACAAAGTCCATGCGATGGGATGCGACGAGCGCGGTTCCGAGGCTGAGGGCGGCAAGGAGCCACACCGTCGCGAGGAGCGGATAGTAGCCGTGACCCGCGACCAACAGGTACAACCAGCGTAGTGGTTTCGAGTACCACGGTGCATGCCGGGTGACCTTGTTGGCTGCGACGAATCTGAGTTGTCTGGCGTCGGCTGGTTGGCCATTGCGGTCGTACACCCCGGCCAACGTGTACAGGGGTTGTGCGGTGAATTCCACTGTGGGCGGGGCGGTATCGAGCCAGCGTTCCGCTGCGCGGCGATCGGTTCGGATCAACCCGTGGATGTCGGTTATCTGCCAGCCGGTAGCGATTAGCCGGCCATTGGGAATAGACTTTTCCGGGGTTCGCAGGTCGGTGATCGTGGCACGAGTTAGATCGATTCTTCCGTCGACTTGGGTTCGCGCCATCCGGAGTGTTGTGACGGACACACCGTCGAGGTGTAGGGCGATGCCATCGGGGTTGGTGAGGGTCGCGCCGTTCAACGAGAGTTCTCCATCGATGCGCGCGCCGACAGCACAGACCTCGCCTTCGGCGGTGAAGCCCTTGCCTGCGAAGAGTCCGCTGGCGATGTTCGCCCGGTCGAGGTGGAGGGCGATGCCTGTGGGGTTGGTGAGGGTGGCGCCGTTCAGTTCGAGGGTGTCGATGTGCGCGTTGAGAGCGCGGACCTCGCCCTCGGCGGTGAAGCCCTCGCGCGCGAAGAGTCCGCTGGCGATGTTCGCCCGGTCGAGGTGGAGGGCGATGCCTGTGGGGTTGGTGAGGGTGGCGCCGTCCAGTTCGAGGGTGTCGATGTGCGCGTTGACGGCGCGGACTTCGCCCTTGGCGGTGAAGCCCTCGCGCGCGAAGAGGCCGCCGTCGATGGTCACGCCGTCGAGGTGGAGGGCGATGTCTTTGGGGTTGGTGAGGGTGGCGCCGTTCAACGAGAGTTGTCCGCCGATATGGGCATTGAGAGCGCGGACTTCGCCCTTGGCGGTGAAGCCCTCGCGCGCGAAGAGGCCGCCGTCGATGGTCACGCCGTCGAGGTGGAGGGCGATACCTTTGGGGTTGGTGAGGGTGGCGCCGTTCAGTTCGAGGGTACCGATGCGTGCTTTGAGGGCGCGGACTTCGCCTTCGGCGGTGAACCCCGCGCGGGCTAGTACGCCGCCGTCGATGGTCACGCCGTCGAGGTTGAGGGCGAGCCTGCCGGGGTTGGTGAGGGTGGCGCCGTTCAACGAGAGTTGTCCGCCGATATGGGCATTGAGAGCGCGGACTTCGCCCATGGTGGTGAAGCCGGAGCGGGCTAACATTGCGCCCTCGACGTTGGCTCGGTCAAGAGATAGGGCGACTCCGCCGGGGTTTCTAAGGCTGGCGTTATCCAGCTCAAGGATCCTGATGCGTGCGTTGAGAGCGCGGACCTCGCCTTCAGCGTTGAAGCAGACTTTGCCTTCTGCGGTGGATACGGAGTGGGCGAAGAGGCCGCCGTCGATGGTCACGCCGTCGAGGTGGAGGGCGATGCCCTTGGGGTTGGTGAGGGTGGCGCCGTTCAACGCGAGTTCTCCACCGATATGTGCATTGAGTGCGCGGACCGCGCCTTCGGCCACGAACAATGGGGCGAAGATACCGCCGTCGACAGTTGCGCCATCGAGGTTGAGGGCGATGCCTTTGGGGTTGGTGAGGGTGGCGCCGTTCAACGCGAGTTCTCCACCGATGCGGGCGCCGATTGCACGAACCTCACCTTCAGAGGTGAAGCCCTCGCCGATGAACAGGCCAGTGTCGATGGTCGCTTTGTCGAGGTGGAGGGTGATCCCGCCGGGGTTGGTGAGGGTGGCGCCGTTCAATACGAGTTGTCCGCTGATGCGCGCGCCGAGAGCACGGATCTGACCTTCGGCAGTGAAGCCTGCGTTGGCGAACAGGCAGCCATCGACCCTTGCGCCATCGAGGTGAAGTGAAGAGATATGGGAACCTGTAAGAACTAGGTCCTTCAATGTCGAGCCACTCAGGTCGATGGCATCCTCAACGAGGCAATTCGTGAGGCTGAGGGGATGCTTGAACTGCACGTTCCCAAGGTCAACTGGCCCTCCGGTTATTCGTGCGCCATTGATCCACAACCCCCGGGGATCGACCCTCGTGCCCGGATCAATGAGCATCGCGCGGAGCGCAGCAGCGGGTATCTGTCGATCCGTTCCCCAGACTTCGGCGAGGGCAGGGTTCTGGTTGCCCGGGTCTGTGGCCAAGTCGATTGGTTCGCCGTTCCGCGCGGCCTCGCGGAGTCGCGCTTCCCATACATTCGTACTCTCGTCGTTAGTTTCGGACGCCACGGTCATGACGGTGATCCTTCACTATCGTGATCATCGTCAACGACGTGGCGGCAACAGTTGTCGGGCAGTCTCATTGAGTGTCGTCCCTTCTCAGAGCCACAAGCCGGGTCACGTCGCCAAGCTGACCGCGGACCAAGGCCGATCCGTCGTTTGCGATCGACCAGGGCACTGCGGCGACATCGACCAACTGAGCAAGCCCCCTCAGGGGCGCTCGCTGTTCGTCCGGTCGCCGTGAGGTTCTGTAAGTCACTTCGCCTGAGACGCTATCCGCAACGGCAGGAACAGAACTCAGAAGTGTTCGATCCTCCGAGATGACAGTCGGACACCCTCCGTCGACAGCTGCGGCGGGAACGTCGCGGACGGGATCGCGCATCGCTGCGTCCCGCCACGGAAGGCGGCGAACTATGGTAAGCCTCCTCTAATTGTTTCTGTCTCAACACTGAGGTGCTCCGTTGTCTCATCGCCCGTGTTTCCGCAGGTTCTTGTCTCAACTTTCGGCGACAGCGGCAACCACGCGAAAAAAGAAATTTTACGGGTGTAGAAAATGGTTTGGGTCACTCCCGCGGGGACACCGCATCCGGCCCGTGACCTCGCGGTCGCGTTCTCACCGCGGTAGCCAGCACTGACTCCCGGCTCGCCGACCACCACCGCAGCCCCGCTGTACGAACTCACCGAGGACACGAACCCTCGGTGTGCCGGCGGGCGAGCTGTAGGTTCCGATTTCGACAGGTGCGCCGGCACCTACCACCGTTGGTTGCGCCGAGCATTGCGGCGGTCCTCGAATGCCTTCACGACGGAACCAGACCCGCCCCGTGAATTTGAACAGCCACCGTGGCTGGCCAATCCGCACGCGAACGATGGTGCGATTGTCGGCGTCGAGGGGCCGCCGAGCTCGCTTTTTCAAAGCAGATTGATCGTATCGGCAACTACTTCACGTCCGATCGCTAGGTTCAGTGGCCTATACAACCTTCGGAGGCCAAATGTTCCGGGTGTCACGTGCTGTGATCCTCACGCTCTCGCTTGTCGCGTTGGCGTTGCCGTTCGGGGCGGGTGCGGTGAACGCCGAGCCGCTGCCTGAGAACTACAACTCCTTCGGAGGCATTCAGAACGACCTGACGAATCCGGGCGGATCACTTCCCGGGTCCAACGACTTCGGCTGCAAGCCCACCGCGGAGCACCCGCGCCCCGTGGTGCTGGTCCACGGAACGGGCGGCTCGCAGCAGGCGAACTGGGGCGCCTACGTCCCGATGCTCAAGAACGCCGGATTCTGCGTGTTCGCGCTGACCTACGGCGCCGTTCCCGACGCACCCTCGCAGGTCTCGGTGGTCGGCGGGCTGACCCCGATCGAGGGCAGCGCACAGCAGTTCGGCGACTTCGTCGACCAGGTCCTCTCGGCAACGGGCGCATCGACGGTCGACGTCATCGGACATTCGCAGGGCACTGCCGTCGCCAACTACTACGCAAAGTTCCTCGGTGGGCAGTCGAAGATCTCCAACTACGTGTCACTGGGCCCCCTGTGGCTGGGAACGAAGGCACTGGGYGCCGACGCGATCACGGCACTTCTCCACCAACGTGGGATTCCGGACACCGCCATCCCGCTCTGCCGGGCATGCGGCCAACTCACGTCGGAATCGGACTTCATCGACAAGCTCAACGCCGGCGGAACCCCCTACGTCAAGGGCATCAGGTACACCAATATCAGCACCCGGTACGACGAGGTGATTCAGCCCTACACCCAAGGTCAGGTGCCCGGACTGCCCGGCTACGACGTCACCAACGTTGTTGTCCAGGATGGCTGCGAACAGGACTACTCCGATCACCTCTCGATCGCCGGCACGAAGCGGGCAGCCTACATGGCTCTCAACGTCCTCGACCCGGCCCATCCGCGTGAGGTGCCGTGCACGTTTGCGCTCCCGCTCGCGGGATGATCCAACCCGCCGCACGGTAGGTACCGGTTCAGATTGTCGGATTCCGGTTAACGTGTCAGGCGTGTTCCAGCCGATCGTTGCGCCCGGCCCTGGTCCTGTTCCGGGACAGGCGGTTACAGCCGCAGACCAGCAGGTGCTCAACAGAAGCACAGGCGTCCTGATGGAGGTGGCACTGAGCCATGGCCTGATGCTCTGGGATCCGCAGCGAGGTGCCGTTTGGTGCGGCAGACGCTCGCCGGCAAGTTCGACGACTTCCGCGAATGGCGTGACCGCGTGGTCGCGCAGTACGCGGACGGGCGGGCCGACGGCGAGTAGCACGCGCCGTGACAACGGGACCTAGTCCGGGAGCCCATGTCGACCGTGTGCCTCGGCATCGAGTGCCGGCGCCCCTCCGCCCAGAACCATGCGGGTGGAGGGACGGCAACGATCGCTGCTCAGGTGCCCGAGAGCGTGATCCTTGGATGCTCAGTACCCGAGGGCCTGCGGAATAGGACATCTACAGCCGGAATTTCTAGGGCATTTACCGTGGAAGATCTTGAAAACCGCAGGCCGATCGGACAAGTAGATCCGGAACCTACAGCGAAGAAACGAAACAAACAGTAGTGCTGCGTTCCCTGTGCCAGTGGCCACGTCGACCACTCGATCGCCCGGTGCGACTGCTGCTGCCTCGACAGCGGCCAGCGCCGCGGGCCGGAGATGTTCCGCCATCAGGGGGTAGTCGCCGACACCCCACGTTATCGCCGAGTTGTTCAATGCTCGTCTCCTCGGATCGGAGACGCCCTTGATCATCGATCCACGCGACGGCGGAGCGGATCTGGCGCACCATCTCTTCCAGTGATGTCAGCGGGGCCAACCCGTGATCGACTGTGACAGTGGTGATTCCCTTCGCATTAAGTGTGTGCCATGAAGGCTGCGTCGTGGCGGGACAGTGCCGTTCAGTAGCCGCCATGGATCGCCATGAAGACCGGCCGCAGCGCGTCCGATGTTCCCCAGACATCGAGCTTCTGCTGGTTATGCGGATCGTAGTAGAGGCCTTCAAACGCGCGCAGTGTGGCAACGGCTTGTTCGGATTGACGGCGGTACCGGGCGAGTATCGATTTGACCAGCTCGGGATTGACGGTGCGCCGAACATCGAACTCGAAGTTGGTCTGCGGATCGGATATCGAGTACTTCGACGTGACAACGCGGCGCGGCAGCGATGTCATGGGCGCCGCGTCCATGTCGCCGAAGTCCGAGGCAGATGCGCGGTGGTGACTTCGTCGTCCAGTGGGTCTCGGTAATCAGCGGAGGCGTACGAGACCATCGCCATCCACCGAGACTGGGCCCGCGCCACGGCGATTGTCCTGACGAACCGCGAGGCGGCTGCCGACAGGCACCGCGGACTGAGCAACTGCGCGCACGCGAGCACGGCGTGAATCACTAAGAAGGGCAAGGGTATTCCTCACTTTCCGTCGAGCGCTCGATGATCGGAGCCGACATCTTCGTTTTGACGTGGGGAGCGAGCTCGACGGCACGCGCCCTGCACCAGCTGGCCATCACTCGGATGTTGTGGTCGAGGGCATCGACGTCGAGACGCAGTTGAGGATATTCGGCTTCCATGACATCGTCCTCACGAGACTTGTGGTGCGGCGTTCATGGTGCGACAGCTGGTGGTGAGTCGGCCACGGCAGATGGTGCGCAGTTGCTGGGCAATGTCGGCGGGAAGGTGATTTGCGGCGCCGGCATTCAGGAAGGCCTCCAGCCTACGGAAGTACTGGACCGGGGTGAGGCCGAACTCGATGAAGATGTCACCCGCCGGACCACCACCCCAGTGGCGCCATTTGAGGGCGAAAGCCATGATGTGCTGGTCGGGCGCGGGCTTCGAGCAGTGCACCATAGTGCTTCCTTTCGTTGGTGGACTTCGGCTGACTACGTGACCACAGGGGACGGACGACGTGGCCGGAGGGCGGTGTAGGAATCGTCGGGGAGGCCTGCGAGATTCGAGGGTCAGGCGATCTCGACGATGAGTTCGACCTCGACGGGTGCATTCAAGGGCAGTTCCGCGACGCCGACAGCTGAGCGAGCATGTACCCCGGCGTCACCGAAGACATTCACGAGCATTTTCGAGGCCCCGTTGATGACGGCTGGCTGGCCAGTGAAATCGTGGGCAGACGCGACGAACCCGACCACCTTCACAACGCGCACAACGGCGTCGAGTCCGACGAGGGCATCGATGGCGGCGAGGGCGTTCAGGGTGCAGATCTCCGCCGCCCTCGACGCATCGTTCACTGAAACGTCTCGACCAACTTTTCCCGGTTGCTCGATCATCCCCTGGACCAACGGTAGCTGTCCTGAGGTGTAGACCAGATTGCCGGCCTGCACGGCCGCCACATACGCACCGATTGGCGCCGCCGCGACCGGCAGGGTGTAACCGGCCTTGCTGAGGATCGCCTCCCCTGTCGTCAAGCGCGCAGGGGCGGCACTTTTCGCGCCGTGGAGTGCATCGGGGGCGGACGGGTTCTCGGACATTGATTTGCTCCTGCTTCGAGTGTTGTTGTCATTTATGGGAATTGGCACATGGCCGGAGAAAGCGTGCCGTCTGAGCTGAGTCGATATGTAGTGCCGAGGACGTCGTCCGATGTGTCCATTGTGCTGCTGGTCACCCAGGATGGCATCGTCCCGACTGCACCAATCGCAGCGGAAATCTAGTGCGGATTCACCAACGAGGGAGGCCTTGGTCGAAAGATGCCTCCCCGTCCGGGATCCGTGGGTTAGCGGTCGGATTTACCTGATCTCAAGCGCGCATTTGTGTTTTGTGCCCCCGGGGTTCATGACGCGGAGCCCCTACGGGATGTCCTCAGACACCTGGTCACCCGGAAGTTCAGTCGCTGCATGATCGCCGGATGATCCTGTGGTGGCGTCACCGGCGGTGAGGTTCTTCGTGGCCTTCGTGTCGTTTCGGGCATCGAGGACCGAGGTGAGATGGATTGCGATAGCAAGGCGGAGTCGGGTCTCGGTCAGGTCGAGCCCGGTGAGGTCGGTGATGTGCTTCATTCTGTAGCGCAACGTATTCGGATGGATATGAAGCGACTGGGCGGCACGCTTCGGTTCGCCGTAGTGTGCGAGGAAGGTGGCCAGAGTGGTCACGTATTCGGTTCCGCGCTCTGCATCGTGCTCGACCAGCGTCTGGACGGGTCCCTCGCCGAGCGGTGGCCCCGTGAGCAGTGCCGCTCGGGCTCGCGCGAGAACGATTTCGTGCCAGGATTCTTCGAAGGTCGTCGCCGGAGCCGCCACGCGCCCGGTGCGAGCCAGGTGAATGAGTTCGGTTGCCTCGGCACGTGACTGGGGGAGATCCTTCGTCGTGTGCGCGGGCCTTCCGGCGAGGACCGCCACGCCACTGTCGTATGCGGATGTCTCGGCGGCCAGTGCATGGAGCCATGCCCAGCTCCCCGCGGTACGCGGCGCCCCACCTTCTGTGACCACGGCTATCGGAACGCCGTCGATGGCAGTGAGGAGTGGCTGTGTCCATCCGTGCCGGCGCATGACCGACTCCCACAGTTCGACCCGATAGTCCGGCGGCTCGTCGGTACCAATGTCGGCCAAGGCGACGACCCGCCATGGGCCTGGAGGTAGTCGCAGGCCGGTTTCGTGGTCGGGTGTGAGCAATGCGGCGCGAAGACGGTCAGCCATAATGCGGCGTGCGGAACCAGATTGGGCGCGCAATCGCAGCAGGTGCAGGGCGATCACCGAAGCGGTTCGGGTCAGCTCGCGTACCTGGTCGTCGGGGACGGGTCCGGGGTCCACGGCCCAGATGGAGCCGAGTAGCTCGCGTCCGGCGCGGATAGGAATGATGAGGCGCGGCAGCACGCCGTCGGGGCCGGCATCGACCCAGATCGGCTCGTCGGACTTTTGAAGTCGTCGGAAGGTTCCGCGGGAGCGAAAGTGGCTGATGATCCGGTCAGGGACGCGACGGCCGACGATGGTGGAGATGCGGGCGGGGTCGGCGGTGTCCTGGAGTTCGGAGTAGGCGAGTACGCGCGAGTCGGCGTCCTCGATAGTTACGGGTGCGGAGACGATCGCGGCGGCAGCGTCGGCGAACGCGAACAGTTCGCCGTAGCCGCTGGGATCACGCTGAATCTCTGATCCCGCGAGTGTCGTGGAGTGATCGAGGATGCTGCGTGTCAACCACACCAGGTGTGTCCACGATGCCTGCGGCTGCAGTTCGACCAGTCCGATGCCCAGTTCGGTGGCGAGGCCGGTTACGTCCGGGTCGTCGGCGAAGGGCGCCTTGAGGATCAGGGCACAGGCGCCGGTGCGGTCTGAGCGATGCAGGAGGTCGACGGCGGCGGCCGTGCTGTCGATTCCGAGTCCCAGGACGAGGCCTCCGGAGTGCTCGAAGGACGGGTCGCCAGAGAGGGTGACGTCGCTGATCTGGTCTCGGTGACCGGAGACAACCTGGCGAAGCAATGCTCCGCCGAGAGAGTCGATCAATGCACTGACGTGGATCATCGGTACTCCTCGGTGCCGGAGGCAACTCGACTGGGCCTGTTCTCGTTCGCTCAGCACACGATCGACGCCCAACCAGTCGGACTCGTGTTCTTACGGTAATGCCCGGCGGGCTGCTGCCGGTAGTCCGATCGTGCGCCGTTAGGCCTGGGTCGGGGGTCCGATCGCAGGCACACGTTTCGGCTCGGAAGTTTGCCGTCGCCTCGACGCGACCTGACGTCTGGCAGGTCGCGTCGAGGGCGACGGCATGTGCCTAGGGATTCATCGCCGCTTGACTCATCGCAGGGGATTGAACGGTGCCAGCTCGGGTGCGGTTCGCCCGGTGGTGATGGTGTCGGCGAGCAGGCGCCCCGTCGCCGGCCCGAGGGTGATCCCCCACATGCCGTGACCGCCGGCCGCGAACACGCGCGGCGATCGGGTCGCTCCGATCACGGGCAGTCCGTCCGGTGTGCACGGTCGTGAACCCACCCATTCGTCGCGCCGCGCATCCAGGTCAGCGCCACGCAGCAACGGCCGCGCGGCCCGCACGATCGCGGCAATCCGCCGCCGATCCAGGGCGGCATCGGGGGCACGGAACTCCATCATTCCGGCGACCCGGAGGCGGTCTCCGAGGGGCGTGCAAGCCACCCGCTGTGCCGGGAAGTAGACGGGCCCCGCCGGAACGTGATCGATCGCGACGCTGAAGCTGTATCCGCGCCCCGCCTGTACGGGAATCCCGACGCCGAAGTCGCGGGCGGTGTCGCCGAGCCACGTTCCGGTCGCGAGGACGACGGCATCGAATCGCTCAACGTCGCCGGTTTGGCTCGAAATGCGCACGGTGCCAACTTCATCGACGACTCCGGAGACATCGTAGCCCTCGCGGATCGTGCCTCCGCGCGCGCGGACCGCCTCCGCAAGACTGTTCACGAAGTCACCGGGATTCATGAATCGCTGGCCGTGTAGCCGGATGGCGGCTCCGACCTCGTCGGACAGCGACGGCTCAACTTCGCGCGCGTCGTCACCGGTCAGGACGTCGAATTCGATGCCCTGACCGGCAGACCGAATGTGCTCGATCTCCTCGAGCAGGATTGCCCGTTCCGCCGGCGTCCGGTACGCAGCCAGAAAGGACTTCGCTTCATATGCGCTTCCCTTCACACCGCCGTCCGCGAGTTCGTCGAACGCGGACAACGCATGTCGGTTGATCCCTACCAACGACTCCATCGCCACGCGCCACCGTGCGGCGGTGCTGTGTCGGGCAAATGATGCCAGGAACCGAATCAACCGAGGATTCAACGTAGGCGGCACATAGACGGGTGAGGACGGGCTGAGCACGGCGCGAACGCCGTATCGGAGCACTGCAGGTTCGGGCAGCGGAGTGCTGATACCGGGCGTGATCCACCCGGCATTCCCCCATGATGCGCCGGCCGCAATTCCCTTGCGGTCGAATACCGTAACCTCGATTCCCCGCTCCTGCAGGAACCATGCTGTCGACAGCCCGACCATTCCCGCACCAACGATGCCGACGCGTTGTGGGGCCGTGGAACTGAGCCTCATGAAGTACCTCTCCTCGAACGTGGTGGCCGTCACACAATCTTCGAATGGGTCGTGCGGTAAGTCACGGTGCTGTCCTTCCAACACTTCGCCTGCAGTCAGTGCTAACAGCACAATCAGCCCCCTGACCAGCGGTGACATGGCCGAGGTCATAGCGGCAGTGTGCGATGCACCTTCGGTGATGCGCTATGAAAATGTGGGCCGAGTTTGCACCGTTTCGTCCGCCGGCGGCCGAAACGGTCCGCTGCGGGGACGTTGCCGAACCTGTGGCTGTGGGTGGAATGGGTGGAACCAGCATTGGTGTCGTAAGACACTGTTGCACTGCGGATTTGGTCAGAATTTGCCGAAACATCGTGGGGTCACCGTGCATCCATGTGGCCTCTCGATTTGATTCGACCGTTGCGCTACGGCCCCGCCGYCCCTACAGTGTGATCCGCGGCACAGACCTCAGGTGCGAGACGCTGAGGCCAAGGGCCGGAACGTCCTTCAGTCGCAGTGAGGGCTTGCGACCACTCTCCATCGGGTAGATGCCGGAGGAGTCTCGATTGGCAATGATCGGAGTTGTCGAGGAGTCGCGGCCGTCTCTTGGCATCCGAGCAGTTGGGAAGCGCACCCGTGCTCTCTCGGGACACCCCAGCTTCGATCGATCCGACCAGTCGAGCCGGGCTGTGTATCGGCGCCGTCCGTGTGCCCAGAGTTGTTGTTGCTGTGCATCGCTCATCCCAACCTAGGAGCATCTTGTGTCCGAGTACACGAAGCCAAGAGTCACGTCCGCGTCAACTACTGACACAGCCGACGAGTCGAACGAGCCGGGGCTGTCGCGGCAACTGTCCAACCGTCACATCCAGCTGATCGCGATCGGCGGCGCGATCGGCACCGGCCTGTTCATGGGGTCCGGCAAGACGATCTCCCTGGCCGGTCCGTCGGTGATCTTCGTGTACATGATCATCGGCACGATGCTGTTCTTCGTCATGCGAGCCATGGGGGAGCTGCTGCTCTCCAACACTAACTACAAATCGTTTGCGGATTTTGCCGCGGACCTGCTCGGACCGTGGGCCGGCTTCTTCACCGGATGGACCTACTGGTTCTGCTGGATCGTCACCGGCATCGCCGACGTCATCGCGATTGCCGGCTACGTGTCGTACTGGTGGGGCTCGCTGCCGTTGTGGATCCCGGCGCTCGCGGCGGTGGCGCTGCTGATCGGGCTGAACCTGCCCAGCGTGAAGGCTTTCGGTGAGACCGAGTTCTGGTTCGCGCTGATCAAGATCATTGCGATCGTCGGCCTGATCGTGGTCGGCCTTGCGATGGTCTTCAGTCATTTCACCGCGCCCGGCGGTGCGGAGGCCTCCTTCGCCAATCTGTGGAATGACGGTGGGTTCTTCCCGACCGGGTTCATGGGCTTCGTCGCCGGCTTCCAGATCGCGACGTTCGCGTTCGTCGGAATCGAACTCGTCGGCACCACCGCTGCCGAGGCCAAGGATCCGGAGAAGAACCTGCCCAAGGCGATCAACTCGATCCCGGTTCGTGTGATGCTCTTCTACGTGGTGGCCCTGGTGGTGATCATCTCGGTCACCCCGTGGCGGGAGATCAGCGCCAACCGCAGCCCGTTCGTGGCCATGTTCACTCTCGCTGGCCTCGGAATCGCCGCCTCGGTGATCAACTTCGTGGTTCTGACCTCGGCGACGTCGTCGGGGAATTCGGGTATCTACTCGACGTCGCGGATGGTGTACGGCCTCGCCCGGCAGGGTGACGCGCCGGCCTTGTTCGGCAAGCTGACCTCCCGCCGAGTCCCGGCCAACGCCCTGTACCTCTCGGGCGTGTTCCTGCTGGCCGGTGTCGTGATGGTCGCAGTCGGAAGCTCGATCATCGAGGCGTTCACCATCGTGACGACCATCTCCTCGCTCTGCTTCATCTTCGTCTGGACGATCATCCTGATCAGCTACATCGTGTACCGCAAGCGCCGCCCGCACCTGCACGAGGCCTCCACGTACAAGATGCCCGGCGGAATCCCGATGTGCTATGTCGTGCTGGCCTTCTTCGGATTCCTGATCTGGGCGTTCACCCAGAAGGAGGACACTCTCCACGCGCTGCTGGTCACTCCGGTGTGGTTTGCGGTGCTGGGTGTGGCATGGGCGATTGTTCGCCGTCGGCCTGTGCAGATGGCCCGCGCGGCGGCCTTCCAAGACGAGACCGGCGAGCGGTGAGCGGTGAGTGCATGCTCCACAACGCCGTCGTGTTCGCGGATCGGTGGTTCTGTGACACGGTGTGCGTCACAGACCACGTCTTGCGCAGACACCGCGTCGGAACTCTGTGCCGCACGGATTCTCCGCCACGGACCTTCTCCCTCCATATCGACGGCGGGCGAGGCTCACGGATACGCCGTCGCCACCGTCTGACCTTCGTCGGCCGCACCGAGCCGCGGACGTCCCGTCACGGACATCCGCACACGATCGGGCCGCCCGGAGCCGAGCAGTCGGGCGGCCGCGCGGCCCGCATTTCACTTGCCCGACAACGCCGTCCAGTCAAGGTGTGATCACCTGGTCGAACAACGCTCTGGCAGCGTACTCACGACCACCACCCAGCAGACTGACTGATTCGTCGACACCCATCCCCGCGATCGCAGACGCCCCACCGCACTCAGGGACTAGCAATTCCCCAGCCGCACAAGCGCACTGACAGCGCAAGCATCCTAGGAGGCATGATGACCGACAACGACCACCTCCTAGCGTTCGCCCTGAAGTGGAGACACTGGGGAGGAGGTTCGTCGGCCGACATCTTTGTGGAGTTCGGCATCACCCCGGCCAGGTACTTCCAGCGACTCCAGGCCTACCTGCACAATGGCGCATCCTCCTATCTGCCGGAGCACGTCGTACACCAACTCGACGCCATCTGCACAACCCGACTGGCTCATCCCGGCCTCCGCCGCGACCATTGACGCGCAGGAGTGTGACAGTGGGACGCAACGGCCCCCGAGAGGACACCACCGCGATGCCCGGACCCCTCCCACCCCTCCCACCCCCTGTCAGCGAGGTATGGGACTGGCGACTCCGTGCCCGATGTCGAAACATGGACCCCAACCTGTTCTTCCCCCGAGACGGCGAGGAACGCGGAGCGCGGGCCCGCCGCGAACGTGACGCCAAGGCCATCTGCGCAGCATGTCCTGTCCTACCGTCATGTCGACTCCACGCCCTCACTGCCCGGGAACCATTCGGAGTCTGGGGTGGTACCACCGAAGCCGACCGGTATCAGATCTCGAGACGACGCGCATCATCCGTTCCGAGATACCAAAATTCAAGCACTGCAAGGTAAACCAATGCCTGGTCGGGTTGACCGCGATGGCGGCCTTCGGCCACGGATGCCATCGAGGCCTCCTAGCGGCCTACCCTGCCCGTCGACCAGGTGGCGGCCTTCGACGGACAACGGGGCGTTGGTGTGCGTCAGGTCCTTCACACGGCAGGAACGGTGTCGGACTTCGGCCACGCCGCCTTGTCTGGGGTTTGACAGGTCAGGGCCAACGCGGCGATGGTGAAGGCAAAGCCCACCCAGAGCGTGGCGCTGAGGTCCCCGATTCGGTAGTAACTTCGGCCGCCGATCGCCGTTGCTGCCGCGATCCCCATCGTGATCGCAGAGGTGTGAAATGTGTTGACAAGCATTGTCGGTTGGGCGACTGAGAGGACGCGATCGACGAGCAAGGAGTTGAGTGCGATTCCCGTTCCGCCCAACAAGATCGTGGCCAGTGCGACGATCGCGACATCGTCTGGGCCGGCGAGGTAGAGCACGAGTGCCAGGAGCTGCGTTGCCAGACCCGTCAGCAGCCATCGACGGGCCGAGCCGGGCGTGATGCGGCCTGCGAACGCATTGGCCGTCAGAGCAGCGACACCGAAACCGAGCATCACCCAGGTCGATGACACCTCACTCAAACCGCTCCGCCGCAGGATGGGGTCGATGAACGCAAAGGCCGCGAACGCGCCGCCGATGGTCAGAAAGCTCGCGCCGTAACGAACCCACAGTGCGCCACTACGCAGAGCACGACTGCCGCCGTCGGCGCTGTCGGCCGCCTTCTCATCCGGGCCCAATGCCGGCACGGTGAACATGACCACTGCTGCCATGATCGCCGCGCCCCCGCCCAGTACGTAGAAGGAGACCCGCCACCCGCAGAACGTGCCGACCAAGTGGCTCAGCGGCAGACCGAGCAGCGTCCCCGCCATGAGTCCGGCCAGGATGACGGCTGACGAGCGGGTCTGCTCCGACTTACTTCCCAACCGCATGCCGATCGACAACGACATACCGAATGTCGCCCCGGACAGTGCTCCGGTCACCGCCCGCAGCACGAACAACGGACCGGGCGAGCCCACCGTGCCCGCGACCGCCTCGGTCACCGCGTATGCACCCAAGACGAGTACCAACCCCTGCCTGGCGGGCAGCCCGCGTAGCAGCCACGCAACCGCCGGGCCGCCCAGACCCATGCCGAGGGCGTACACCGTGACCAGCATGCCGAGCGTGGCGGGCGCGTCATGCAAGTCCGAGGCCATATCGGTCAACATCGCCGCGACCTGGAACTCGCTCGTGGTGACGACGAACAGCGTGATCGCCAATACGACAACAGGTACACGCCGAGAGAAGGAATCCATGGCGCCGATCATCAACCTTAAGATCAATGTGAAGGTCAAATTCCCGAGGTAGGAAGGTCGCGTCGTGCGTATCGGAGATGCAGCTAGCCAGGTCGGAGTGCCCACGCACCGTCTTCGACACTACGAAGCCAGCGGTCTGCTCGAGCCGGACCGCTCAAGAGCCGGCTACCGCGACTACACCCCTGCCCACGTAGCGCGTGCCAAGCAGATCAAGGCACTGCTGGACGCTGGGTTCAACACAGGCGACATCACTGTGATGATGCCCTGCCTGGAACCGACCCCAGACGACGATCGCAAATGCTGTTCGGTCACCCGGGCGCGGCTCACCGAACGCCTTCATGAAGTGCGTCAGCGCCGAGAACACCTACAAAGGACCGAATCCGCGATCGCAACATGGCTCAACTCGGCATCGGATCCCTCGATCGAGCCGACGCGCTGAAAATGTCTGCTGGCGGGGTTGCTGTGAACCGTTGGACTCAACTCACCCTGACACGCAGTGTTTGTGACAGCTTGATTCGAGACCGCTGTGACGGCTTGATCCAGACCCATCTGCGACTCGCCGCAGCGGTGGTGACGGTTTGAACCGAGCCCACCTCAGTGTTGGTGGYATCTGGTTGTTCAGATGCCAGCAGCTGGTGGAGGGCAGTGATGGAGACTCGGATGGAGTTGTTTGCTCGTATCCGGAGAGATGCCCGGGTCGAGGGGTATTCGATTCGGGAGTTGGCTCGCCGGCATCAGGTCGGCCGGGCGACGGTGCGGATGGCGTTGGCGCACGCGCAGYCGCCGCCGAGAAAAGTTCCGGTGCGTTGTTCACCGAAGCTCGATCCGTTCAAAAACGCGATCGACGTGATGCTCACCGCTGATGTCGACGCACCACGCAAGCAACGTCACACKGCCCGCCGAATCCTCGCCAGACTTGCCGACGAGCGTGGGGCGCAAGAGCTGTCGTATTCGACGGTGCGTGATTACGTGCGGGTCCGGCGAGCGCAGATTGACGTCGAAGCTGGACGCCGTATCGAAGTGTTCGTCCCGCAAGAACACGCTCCCGGCGCCGAGGCGGAAGTCGATTTCGGTGAAGTGTGGGTGATGCTGGCCGGGATGAAAACCAAATGCCACATGTTCACCTTCCGGCTCTCGTACTCAGGGAAAGCTGTGCACCGCGTTTACTCAACGCAAGGGCAGGAAGCGTTCCTCGAAGGCCATATCGCCGCGTTCGACGAGATCGGTGGTGTCCCGACCCGTCACATCCGATACGACAATTTGACCAGCGCAGTGCAGAAGGTGATCTACGGGCAATCTCGTGCTCGGGTGGAGAACCAGCGATGGTTGCTCTTCCGTTCGCACTTCGAGTTCGACGCGTTCTACTGCCAACCCGGCATCTCCGGAGCACACGAGAAAGGCGGCGTGGAGGGTGAAGTAGGCAGGTTCCGCCGAAACAGGTTGTCCCCGATGCCGGTTGTCGACTCACTCGATGAGCTCAACGAGAAGATCCGCGCCTGGGACACCGCCGACAACAACCGCCGCATCCACAACCGAATCCGGACCGTTGGGCAGGACCTCGCAGCAGAGACACCGCTCCTGCTGCCCGCTCCAGACGAAGAATTCCACCCCGGACTGTCCTTGACTCCCCGAGTCGATCGCAGCGCACTGATCACCGTCCGGATGGCGAAATACTCTGTCCCATAACGTTTCATCGGAAGACAAGTACGGGTGTCGCTGCGGGCGTCGGAAGTAGTGGTCTTCGACGGCCGGACGGTAATCGCACGTCACAGGCGCGTCGTCACTCAAGGCGGCCAAAGCCTCGATCTCGACCACTACCTGGAAGTGCTACGCACCAAACCCGGTGCGCTACCAGGAGCGAGCGCTTTGGCCGCAGCCCGCAGAAATGGAACATTCACCTCGAGTCATGACGCGTTCTGGGCTGCGGCCCGCAAAACCGACGGCGACGCCGGCGGAACCCGCCAATTCATCGATGTCCTGCTCCTGCACCGCATCATCGATACCGATGACGTAATCGCCGTCATCGAAGCGGCCTTGACCGTCGGCGCGGTCACCGCCGACGTCGTTGCAGTCGAAGCCCGTCGGCACTCGTCATCGAAGATCGATGCGGGTGGGTCTGTTTCAAGCCGTCATCTCGTTGCTCGTCGTGGCAGCGGTGAGCAACGTGTTGTCAGCCTAACCCAACGCCGTCTCGCCGATCCAGCAGCGGTCATCGCCGGTCTACCGGCCCGACTCACGGCCACTCCCCAGTGTTGATTGCTACGACCAGCTGCTCCGCTTGCCTACCCGCGCCACAACACACAGCACCGAAGGAACAGGAACATGAGCCGACCCAGCACATCGATCTCCACCACCCTGCGCCGCCGCGGACTGACAGAAGAAGCCGCCACCGCCGCAGTCGACCAAGCCTGCCGGAGACTGCGGCTTCCCACCATTCGCGCCGTCATTGCCGAGGCCGCCAGCTCCGCACACAAAGACCAACTCTCCTACTACGGTTTCTTGGCTGAGCTTCTGCTCTCCGAATGCGACGACCGTRACCGCAGAAGTGTCGTCCGACGGATCAAGGGCGCTGGCTTCCCACGCGAAAAGTGGCTCTCCGAATTCGATTTCGACGCCAACCCCAACATCAACCCCGCCACCATCGGCACCCTCTCCACCGGCGACTGGATCCGCAAAGGCCAACCCCTGTGCTTGATCGGGGACTCCGGAACCGGGAAATCGCATCTACTCATCGGGCTCGGCGCCGCGGCCGCCGAGCACGGTTACCGCGTCAAATACGTCCTCGCCACCCGACTGGTGAACGAACTCGTCGAAGCCCCGACGAGAAACAACTCGCCCGCACGATCGCCCGCTACGGCCGAGTGGATCTGCTCTGCATCGACGAACTCGGTTACATGGAACTCGACAAACGAGGCGCCGAGCTGCTTTTCCAGGTGTTGACCGAACGGGAGGAAAAGAACTCCGTCGCCATCGCCTCCAACGAATCGTTCTCCGGCTGGACGAAAACGTTCACCGACCCACGACTTTGCGCCGCCATCGTGGATCGGCTCACCTTCGGCGGCAACATCATCGAAACCGGCACCGACTCCTACCGACTCGCCCACACCCGAGCTCAGCAATCCGCTTGATTCATACACAAGGTGGGTCCGGATCAAGCCCCCTACTGGACCTGAATGAGACTAACATTTTCACTGAGACCGCACCTAGCCTTGAAACTATGTGGCATCCTGCCGTTCCAGCCAGTTCAAGATCGCTTGGTTGGTCTCATCGGGTCTTTCTTGCTGGATCCAATGACCGCAGTCGAGATTGACTACTTCCACATTGGGCACGAACTCTGTCAGGTTCTCAGCCCTCGCGATCGCGTCACGGTCGCCGTAGATCATGAGTGCGGGCTGTTGGATAATCGGGTCCACCTCCGCCAGCAAATGCCAGTTGCGGTCAAGGTTCCTGTACCAGTTCACGCTGCCCGTGAATCCTGTCGATTCGAAGGCGGAGACGAAAACGGCCAATTCGCTATCGCTCATCAGAGGCTCACCGAGTGGCGTCTCTGCTCTGGCGAGATCGATCAGCGCCATACCCGGCTGAGGCTCCCTGAGGGGTTCGTTCTTCCGGTACAGGTTGCGGAGGAACCGGAAGGTGTTGTCTTCGAACACGGCGTCCGCGACGCCCGGCTGTCGATTGAAGTGGACGAAGTAGAAGTCACCGCCAAGCACGGCTTCCATGAACTCAATCCAGGGCTGCTCTCCGCGATCCTGGTAGGGCAGGCTCAGGTTGATCACTTTGTTTACCCGGCCCGGGTGCAACAGGGTCAGGCCCCACACGACAAAGGCGCCCCAATCGTGACCGACAAAGGTGGCATCTTCGTAGCCGTAGTGATCGAGAAGTGCGATGAGATCACCCGCCAAATGTTCGATGTCATAGTCCGTCACTTCGGTCGGACGTGATGAGTTGCCGTAGCCGCGCTGGTTCGGGACGATGACGTGGTAGCCCGCCTCGACAAGGGCGGGCACCTGGTATCGCCAAGAATAGGCGTGCTCTGGCCATCCGTGACACAGCACGATGGGTTTCCCGGCATTGTGTCGCCCTGCTTCAAAGACTTCGAGTTCCACGCCGTTGACTGGGATAAGGACGGGCCTGGGGAAGTCGGATGGATTCACGGATGCTCCTTTGAGTTGAGTACCGATCTCGTGTCTGGATCGACCGGTTGCTCCGACGATAGGGAGCATCGTGGACACATGAAGTCCTAGATCGCTGGCAATCTGAAGAAATGCGGAACGATCCCACAGGCCGAGCACTGCAACTGCTCTCGCTCCTTCAGACCCATCGTTTCTGGCACTGTGCCGAACTTGCCGCACGACTCGATGTCACGCAGCGGACGGTGCGCCGCGACATCGATCGCCTACGCGACCTTGGCTATCCGGTCGATTCCACGTCCGGAAAATACGGGGGCTACCGACTTGCAACGGGGGCGCACGTGCCGCCCCTGATCCTCGACGATGACGAGTCCGTGGCGGTAGCCGTCGGACTGCGCTACGCCGCCGAGGCCGCCATCGGAGGCATCGAAGAAACGTCGCTGCGCGCGCTGACGAAGATCGAAACACTCCTGCCCCATCGACTACGCCGACGTGTGTCGGCACTGCATTCGAGCGTCAGTTCCATGCGGCGGGCCGACGACGACGTCGTCGACCCCGAAGCACTCAGTGTGCTCGCTGCGGCATGTCGCGACCACGAGCACGTTCGTTTCGACTACCGGCGAGGTGATGGCGAGAGCAGCAGACGGCTCGTCGAGCCGCACCGCCTTGTCACGGCGGGACGTCGTTGGTATCTCGTAGCATGGGACCACCATCGTGCGGACTGGCGAACATTTCGACTGGACCGGCTCTCGGAGCCCTGGCTGGCAGGCAGTCATTTCACGCCACGCGAGATCCCGGGCGGTGACGCGGCAGGCTTCGTCGCGAGATCAGTCGGCTCGCCACCCCGTCACCACGATGCAAAACTCGCCATCGAAGCCACGTTCGCCGACCTCGAGGGCGTACTCAGATGGATTGACCACACACCGATCGATGTGGCAGCGGACCGCTGCCTTGTCCAGATCCGCAGCGAAGATCTCGGCAGGCTCGCCATGACGGTTGCGCGCATTGCGCTCACCGCCCCAGTGGTCGTCATCGAACCAACCGAGCTCGCCGACACCGTCAGTCGGCTCGCCCTTCACCTCAGGGTCTCGCCACCATGACAGTCAGAAGAGGATTGCGCGACAAGACCATTCATGTCCAGGTTGCCGCGGGGACGTGTTCCCTGCGCAGGCCCCTCGTCTATCGAGACACGTATCCGTTTCCCTCTGAGCTTGGAGAGTAAGTGACCAATTCGAAATCATCGCCACCGGCTTCCGTCCACCCCCCAATGTGGAAGTTCGACTACCCGATCATCCACGCCGAGACTCGGGAACAGTGGCGAACTTGGTTGACGGACAATCACACGTCAGCCCGAGGTGTGTGGTTGTGCTCCTGGCGCACCACCACCAGCCGACCACGCTGCCCTTACCCTCAGGCCGTCGAGGAAGCCATCTGCTTTGGTTGGATCGACTCCACCAACACCATCTTCGACGAAGAGCGCAATTTGCAACTGTTCACGCCGCGTAGACGCAAGAGTTCCTGGACCCGACTCAACCGCGAACGCGCAGCCGATATGGAGGCGCGTGGCCTCATGACCGCTGCTGGTCACCGTGCCATTGCTGCCGCGAAATCCACTGGTTGGTGGACGATTCTCGACCAAGTCGAAGACCTCGAGGAACCATCTGACTTGCAGGCGGCGCTGGACCGGGACCCGCAAGCTCGAAGCAACTGGGACAGTTTTCCGCCCAGCGCCCGCAAACAGATGCTGTGGTGGATCGTCTGTGCCGCTCGAGACGCAACACGGGCAGGTCGAATCGCCCATATCGTCAACAAAGCGGCCATCGGTCAACGTGCCCGCGGCTGATCCGCGATTCGACCGCGTCCGGTATGAAGGCCGGTCATCATCTGCCCGCGAGGGTCTCCCTCGGCGGAGAATCCAGCCACAGACGTTCTCTGGGCTGGCGAGGTCGATCTCGGTCTCGATCATCACCCTGAGCCGGCGGCGAACTTTTGTGCGCTTCTCAGGAACCCTGTCCGCGCTCTTGCCCGCTAACTCAGGGTCAAGCAAGCGGATTGCCTCGACCACCGCGGCGGCAACATCATCGAAACCGGCACGGACTCCTGCCGACTCGCTCATACCCGAGCTCAGCAATCTGCCTGATCCGTGCATCAGGGTGGGTCCGGATCAAGCCGCCCTGCTGGACCTGAATGGGATTGACATATTCAGCCATGTGTGTCTTGCTCATGTGTCCCCCAATTATGTTCCGACTGCAGTGGTTCCACCTCGGGCGCCCGAGACCGATATGCAGGACGGATAAACAGGACACCTTCGGTCCGCGTCTCCCCAGCGTGGGATCGAGTCCCGAACCGGTGTCGGGTGTGCTGGTTGACGATCGACAAACTGGATCATTTCTCCTGCCGGCCACTCACCAAGATTGAGTAGCAGCGGGGCGGGTCAACATCCGGGTCATCAACTACCACGTCGATCCGCGGCTCCGAAATGATGAGTTCGATCGCCTCGGCGGGCCCTGCAATCACCACAAAGCGCGGACCGCCATCCAGCACACCCGAGGGGTTTCGCGGTGTGCTGCGGATCGCGCGGCAATCATCACAGCAGACGAGCAGGATTCTCTAACCAACCCCTAAGAGTTCGCTAGCGAACGCCCAGTTTTCCGGCCATAAGTTCGTTGATGTCGGGGCAACCAGGGCCGCGGCACCGAGCGAGGAGATCATCCATGCGTAAGTCCATCATCGACAACCCCGTCCGCCGACGAGTAGCCATCACCGCAGCCGGAATCGCTGCTGTCGCCGCGATCGTCGTGCCCGGCATTGCCTGGGCAAGCGGCGCCATCTCCGAGACCGCACCGGTCGTAGTCTCCGCCCCCGCCCCCGCCGGGAAGCTCGTCCCGGCCATGCAGTCCGACACCCCGAACAACGAGTGCGATCCCGCCCTGAGCCCGGAAGAGGTCGCCGCGCTGGTCGCGAAGGGTGAACTCAAACCGGAAGACGTCACGACCGCAGCCGCCACCGCACCCGCGGTCGTCGCCAGCGCCGAAGAGATCCGTGCCCTCGGCGAGGACGAGACGGTCGCGAGCACGGACGCGCAGAACGGCGGCGTCACACCCACCACGCCGGCCTGCTGACCCGGTAAGTGCTGGGGCGGGCGGGCCTCGTTCCTCCTCGGTCAGGCACGACGGATCAGGTGACTGACACCGCCTGCATCCTGATCGTCGACGACGACACCAAGRTCCTCTCGTCCCTCACCCCGGCCTACGTCCGCAGACCCGGCGCGCCTGTTTCCTCGTCGCGCGGAACCTCACATCGAACCACCCCGACCGAAACCCGCTGAACGCCTTTCTGCGGGTTTGGATGTGCGTTTTGACCTTCGCCATACCGGAATATCCGCGGGTACATCGAGTTCGTGATCAGGCTTGTTTCTTGCGAGCAAAGTGCTTGCGCCACTTAGTGATGGCCTCGTTCACGAAGGCGGCGAGGATCAAGGATTTGCCGAAGCAGGCGCCGAGACCAGAGGGACTGCCCCCGGTGTGGTTGACACCGCGACAGGTCCAACTGGAGCGGGGCGGTTGCAACGTTGACCTTCACAAGCAGGAGGCGGCATCAAACCCGGCACGGTTCAGATGAGGGGTTTCATTTTGGCCGGCCTGGTCCACTCCGACACTGAGTGCCTATCGACGTCCGTCGCGATGGACTTGAGTTGCAAAGATGTCATGGCGGTCCGACACGATTCGTGGGGCCGCGATCTTGCGGAACTGAATCGGATCGGGAGCCGTGGAAAAGGACATCTTCGCGCGGAATTTCAAGGACAAGTGTCGTGGAAGATCTTGAAATCCACAGGCCGATCGGACAAGTAGGTCCGGAACCTACAACTGCTGCCGCAGACACCGAATCTTGAGACAGAATTCGGACATGTTGAGATGTTGAGACAAGAACCTGGGGTTTTGTGATCCGATGAGACGGACGCATCCCGAATGACCAGCAGGTGAGGTTGTCTCCGGTCCAGTTGCGTTGACTCGCTGATACCGGTTACGGCTGGCCGGGTGCGATCCCGAATGCCGCCCGGAGCTGGCCATGCTGTTCGCGTGCATCTTCCTGGTATGTAACCGAGGCGCCGTAGAGCGCCTCGAACGCAGCCTGCCTCGGGTCCGGCTTTGCGGCCGCGAAGATCGTGGGGAGCGCAAACGCGGGACGGCTGCTCGGACCCATGTCGAACGGGTCGAACTCCCCGATCGAGTAGATCACGCCCTGTCTGTTACTCACACGGTCCGGCGCTTCTCATCGGCGCTCGGCCTCGAAGTGTGCGGATGCTGTGGCATGGTCGTCGAACGGCGACGGCAGTGGGTCACCGGCGTGCAGAGCCGTCAACGCGGGTGCGATCCAGGGTCGGTCGGYGAGGCCGGCGARCTYGTACGCCTTGGTGACGCACCATYGCGCGACCTCGCGTARCCGGRTGTCGTCCATGTCGAKGAGTGCGMGCACGAGGGCGCGGTCGTAYTTGGCGAGGTGCTGTCCGCCGYTGTACTCGAGMAGTTCRGGGATTGGGTCACCGCCGCCCCATGCCCGACGTTCCCTCTCGGCGGACTCGGCGCGCAGTTCGGACGGTGTGACCRTGCGGCTGCCGCCTCCTGGCCCGGACACCGTGATCCACTTCGGCTCGTCCGATTCCGCCGGCTCCACTGTGGGCTCGGGGAGCGGGCTGTYCTCGGGGATCCCGTAKCCGGGCATGTCCCACATCTGAGCCGGCTGCGGTGCGGTTCCCTCGTTGGGCCACAGCCGRATCCTCCAAACATCGCCTGGAGTRGTRGTTCCGGGCCAGCCGTAGTTGACGAACCCRCGGCCGYTGACCTCTATCAGATAGTCACCTCCGGGGACCTCGCAGAAGACCTCGCCCGTGGTGGGTGAGGCGATCATCATCTGCCCGGCYTCGGAGATCCGGAGTCGTTCCTCGCAAACCTGCTGCCACTCGTCCCGGTCCGCGGGCGGGCGCCCGTCCCACACTTGCACGGCGATCGGCATCTCGAAGTTGTTCTGGTGCGGGCTCAGCACCACCAGCGCCTTGCCGTCACCAGCGCACGGTTGCGCAGCCTGCGCATGCGCGAGCAGTTCGAGCTCGTCCTCGAAATCCCCGAGGCCGCCGGAGAGACTGAACTGTCCGTAGTCCATCGCCAGGACCACGGCCTGCTCGCTGATCTGTCTCGCGCTGCTCATGTCTCGATCCTGACACGGACGCTTCTATCGCGTTCACGTTCCCCCTCACCCACCTCGCCGCCAACTCCAAGGTCGGGCCCAGTGCATCGGCGAGCTCGGCCATCATGCACGCCAGCTGTCGTTCCGGTGTCCGTACGTCCGCACCCGCGACACCCCTGAACGTGCGATTCAGAGCCGTAAACCGCGCCGTAGAAACCCTGTCGACCTTGCCGCGCACACGCCAACTCCCACGGCTCCGTCACTCATGGCTACCCTCGCACTGGAGAAGAACCGACGCTCGGATGGGAGGTGTCCGTGGGGGCATTCCTCGCTCCGCTCCAGTCGCCTATAAGCCTGATTCTTGTGCTGTTGGGCGCGATTATCTGGCTATCTTTCAGCGCCACTGGTCGAAACGCACGCAGGTCTGCGGCTGCAGCCTCTGTGCTGCTGTCGATCTGTGGATCGATCGCCGTCCTCGTGTTCGCCAGCATCGACGACTACAACGACTACCCCGGCTATACCTGCTCCCAACGCGACGGGCACGTGCCGGACGGCTTCCCATCCGACCGACTCCCTCCACCAGATCCGGACCTGGTGAGCAGGTTCCATCCCAATATCGCCTGGTCCCACGAATACGAGCTCTTGCCTGCCGGCGTGCGCTGCACCTACTGGACCAAGGACGACCCCCGCATCACCGCGGTCACCCACAGCCCCTGGGCGTACTCGGTGTGGGTCTATGGACTACTCATCATCGCCCTGGTCCAAGCCGCGCGAGCGGTCAACCCTGACCTGCTCACCCCGACACGACGACCAACCCACGACGGCGAAAACGCCGGTCGATGCGATGCCGAAGACCTGCCTTAGTTCACATAGTCCTGCCGCCCGCACTCTCTTCCCCTCTCAATCCTGCCCTCCGAGCTCTGCAGGCAGCCACCAGAGCTGCGCTCTCTTTGCCGGATCTGGCAACCGCCGATGACTCCTGGGACTGCCCCTAGTCCAGCTGACTCGTCACCCCACTCGGGGGTCATCCCTCGTCGCCGTTCAGACGGCGCCGGCAAGTCATCAGCCTGACGGAGGCGAACCTGACTTCCCCAACCTAGAATTCATCCATATCTGTGCGATCAAGGGCCATCCTTAACTGTGATTACCGGCTGGTAGACCTATCCAATCCGCATGCAGCCCAACCTGCTCCGTCATGGGTGAACACCCCCGGCTGGCTAGGGTGTTCACCCATCAGCGTCGATCGGGTTCACCTATCAACCCGCCAGTGACAGAATCCATGCATTTCCGGCCGAATTTTCGGATCTGCGTCGACGACCCGCCGTCTGCAGAACTTGGATGGGCGCTTCCCGGTACACGCACCCCCGAATTCACGCCTCAATGGCCAGCTTTCGGCATGTGACTCACGACACTCCCCTGGGGCCTTTGGTCCCAGTGCGGGGCGTGGTCGCTAGAGGCCGTTCCCGGTGGCGTTCGCTCGACGTGACGCCCCTCGACGAGAACCTCGCCGCGAAGTGGTGTGCCGCGGCTCGGGTTCCCCGAGTACCTGTCCCCAGGGGTCGGACAGGTCGCGTTCGAGGTGCCAGTACCGCAAGGTCATCACATTCATCGCGGCGAGGGTGAATCCGAGCAGCAGTCGGTGCGCGGTGAGGCCAAAGATCCGGAAGTACCCGCGGCGCAGGTGCAGCACATTGCTTTTCAGCCCCCCGAACGCCGATTCGATACCCACTCTAAGACGATGCGGGGGCGTAGGCGATGGTGGCGGGAATGCCAACGCCTCACAGCGGCGCGGTAATTGGCGCCTCCGGCGCATGGGTGACGGCGGTGGCCCCGGTCAACAGGTAGCCCGTGATCGCCATGTCGATGGTGGGGTTGCTGCCCTGGATGGCGGCGCCGTGGTCCCCTCCGTCCACGGTGACCAGGTGCGCACCCATGTCGCGCGCGTGTCGGACGCCGCCGTCGTACGGCGTCTGCGGGTCCCGCAATCCCTGCAGCACCAGGGGCGCCGTGGCCAATCCCTTGTTGCCGATTTCCGGTACCGCGGTCACCGGCGGTGCGCCTGCGCACCCCTGCCCCGCGCTGTAGCCGTAGCCGATGGCGTCGAACAGGTCGCCGGTGACGAACGTCGAGAAGAGCCAGCCCGGGAGCCTCTCTGGGCGTGGCGCGACCGCGTTCTCGTTGCAGACCACGACCGCCTGCATCATCTGGGCCCGGACGATCGTGTCGAGTTGGTCGGCGGTGACCTCTCCGGTCACACCCTCGGGAAGCGCCCCTGTGCCGTCCCGGATGACGCGGGCGACCATCGGCCAAGTGTTCCGGGCAGGCAGCACTTGGCGTGTGAGGGCATAGATGCTCGACGCGGATTGGGTGTGGGCCGGATCGCCGAGTCGTCGCAGGAACGCCTCGAACTGCACCCGGGCGGGCCCAGTCAGGTCCACACCGGCCCGGTACGCGGCGGCGACGCCTTCCAGGGCGGGTGGGACGTCTCCGATCCTGGCCGGCGGGGGCGCCAGGGTGGGATTGCCGCCCGCTTCCTCGACGATGCGGTCGGACCAGCGCTGGTACACCTTAAGCGGGGTGTCGCCGAGGCCGTAGGTCGCGTCGTTGGCCGCAATCCAGTCCATGAGGTCGTAGAAGCGCGTCTTGTACCCGTCGTTCTGGTGCCACAGGACGTCGTTCCACATCCAGTCGCGATCGACCGCCGAGTCGAGCACCATGCGTCCCGTGTGCTGCGGGAACAGGGTGGCATATGTCGAGGCGAGGATCGTGCCATACGACAGGCCGTAGATGTCGATCACATCGACACCGAGCGCAACCCGCACCTGTTCCCAGTCACGGGCGGTGTTCTCCGTCGTGAGGTGCGCGGTGGCGCCGGGCGTCGCGCCGTCGCACGCCAGCCGCGCCGCCCCACCCGCGAAGCCGACGTTCATCGCGGCGAAAAGCTCCGGGGTGACGGCGCATTCGACCGCCCCAGCATGCGCGAGACCCCGCGGCTGCACACCGATGAAGTCCCACTGCCGGCGGATCTGTTCGGGAAGCGCCTGCGCGAACATGCTGTTGGACGCGATCGCGTCGCCGCCGGGCCCACCGGGGTTGGTGAACAGCACGCCCCGGCGCGCGAGCGGGTCCTCGGTGCGGTGACGGGTGACGAGGACATCGATCGATCCGGCCGTCGGATTCGCATAGTCGCGCGGCACCGTCACGGTGCCACACTGGTCGGTGCCCGGATCGAGCGCGTACTCGGCGGGGCACGGACCCCACGCAAGTGCACCGTCGCTCGGGACTGCCGCGGCCGACGGTGCTGCGACGGATACGAGTCCGATCGTCACACCGATCGCGACGGCACCGAAGCGAGCACTCCGACCGGTGCGGGACCGGAACTTCCCAATACTGTTCCCCGAATTCAGCACGTCCAGGACGGTAGTACGCGGGAACGCTTTCCTCCGAATCGCATTCGTACGCGACGGTGTATCTTGCGACCCTTCCGGGGCGAAGCGCGCCGGGAGGAGTCGCTGCGTATGCTCGGCCGATGTTGATTAGCACCATGAATGACCTGCCCGGCTACACCGTCGACGAGGTGCTAGGCGAAGTGTTCGGGCTCACCGTCCGCTCCCGCCACATCGGCTCGCAGATCGGCGCGTCGCTGAAGTCCATCGTCGGTGGCGAGCTCAAGGGCATGACGAAGATGCTCGCCGAGGGCCGTCAGGACGCGCAGGAGCGGCTGGTCGAGGAGGCCGCCGCCAAGGGCGCCAACGCGGTGCTTGCTTTCCGGTTCGACACGTCCGAGCTCGGCTCGACATGGACCGAGATCTGCGCCTACGGCACGGCGGTCAAGGTCTCGCGCGCGGCCTGACTGCGACCTGGAACGAGGTCCGCCGGGTCGCCGCTTGACCTGCCCGAGACCGACGAGGGCAGGGCGTATGCGGCAGGCGGCCCCGGCGCGTGAAGGAGGAGAGCTTCGTCTGGGAGCGCCCACTGCGGCGCGGTGATCTCGAGGAGCGGTGGCGCCCGGCGCGACGAAAAAGGGGCCGCCACCGCCGCTGTCGAGAAATGGTGACGGCCGCCTCCGGCGAGCCTCCCGCGGGACGACGACCCAACTGGCGATGCCCTTGTTGACGTTTGGGACAGTTGACAGAAATATGAGATCGCCGCTGCCAGGGTCAGCAGCAGTACCCGAAGGACACCACCAGCACTTCCAACGTCGGCATCATGTGCCCGACCGCCTCTCCCACCATGCGACGCCCCGGAAAGCCGCCGGTGCCGCCCGAGTGCATCGTGTACCCATTACTGTCGCGGTTGATGATCGTCCAGGACATCCCTCCGCGGGTCCCGCCGGGCTTGTCCCATCAAGGCGTCATCGCACTCCAGCCGAGGCTGTCTCAGCCGGCAGCGCCAAACGGCCATCCACTGACCCGACACGTCACTCGGGACGGTTCACCCACCGTCGCACACAAGCTGGAACGCATCCAGATTCGTGTGATCTGGAGCCCTCGTTAAGTGGGATCACCGACTGGTCAACCTATCCAATCCGCATGCAGCCCAGCACGCTCGGGCATTGGTGAACACCCCTCCATCCATCCATCGGCCAGGGTGTTCACCCATCAGCGCCCGTTGCGTTCACCTATTGGAACCGCAGACGGCTTTCGGAAGCCGATTCCCTCTCGGCTGAGCCGCGCTGGCCGGATTCGGCGCATCTTCGACCTGACTGCGCCGCGATCCGCATCCAGACTGAGCCGAAGTATCCGCCGAACCCCGCACCAACGCGACGAATCAGAAAGCCCGCCGGGTACCGGCCTGCCGGATCCTGGTAACTCTCACCGGGGACAACCGCAGCGGGATGCGGTGTGATCACTGGGACGTCGCTCGGCGTCGAAACAGCACTAGCGCAGAGGATCATCTTGAAGCGTTCAATCATCGCTGCATTGGCCGGCGCAACCATCGCCCTCGGCACCGTGGCTTCGGCATCGGCCGCGCCCGTCGACCTCGAAAATCCGGCCCTCCCTGCCCCCTGGGCCGGCAGCAGTTCCGGTAGCAGCGACTTCTTCTACCCGCATGACGGCCAAGACTCCGGATCCAGCAACCTTCAACAAAGCTCCGGATCCACCGCCCTCGCCAACAGGGTGGCCTGGGCTCCGTTTGAACTCCTGTGCACGGTCCTCGGCGGCAAGACGATAATGGACTGCATTCCACAAGACTTGTGATCCCGGGATGAGTTGTGAAGCCGATGACATACCGCGTGTTCTCGCCCTGCCCGCACAAAACCTGACTCCGCGGTGAGCCACCACAATGGTGTTGGTGAACACCCCATCCATGCAGCCCGTCCCTCGCCCTCCCCCGTTCGGACACAGTAGGCGTGCATGCCTTTTGGTAGGGGAATGCTCCGGCACCCCGTCGCTCCCAGTGTTCACACATCCGAACTCAGCGACGGGGTGTCTTCATTGGTGGCGTGTGTGCGGCCGGGCGGCGCGGAGCGACACCCGACCGGTCGGGCGCCCGCCCGAAGGTGGCCTCCGCCCCCATGCAGCCCTGGAGCAGGGTGTGACGGAGATACTCGGTCGGGCACCCTCGACAAGTTTTAGGCCATCCGATCCGAGCCGCCCACGCGAGGTATCGTCGGGGACTGCTGCATTCAGTGGTGACAAGACGAGTGGCCCGCACTCTGGACCCATCCAGATTTGTGTGATCTGGAGCCGTCCCCAAGTGTGACTACCGACTAGTCAACCTATCCAATCCGCATGCAGCCCAGGATGAACCGACATAGGCGAACACCCCTCCATCCATCCATAGGGTGTTCACCCATCAGCCTCGATCGGGCTCACCTATCAACCCGCCAGTGACAGAATCACTGGCATTTCGGGCCGAATTTTCGGATCTACGTCGACGACCAGCCGTCTGCAGAACTTGGGTGGGCGCTTCTCGGTACACCCACCCCCGAATTCACGCCTCAATGGCCAGCTTTCGGCAAGTGACTCACGACCCTCCCCTGGGGCCTTTGGTCCCAGTGCGGAGCGTGGTCGCCAGAGGCCGTTCCCGTCGGCCCTCGCCCGACGTGAGGCCCCTCGGCGAGAACCTCGCCGCCGTGAAGAGGCGTGCCGCGGATCGGCATCCCCCGAGGACCTGTCCCCAGGGGTCCGGCAGGTTGCGTTCGAGGTGCCAGTACCGCAGTGTCAGTTCTGCACCTGTGCGATGTTCGTCATGCCCACATGTGACACGAGCAGCTGTGGTGCGGCACCCAGCTCCGTGCGCGACAGAAGCGCACCCACCGCGGAGTCGGCACCGCCACTGACCAAGACAGCCCGCCGAGTCCCTCGATATCCGTACTCAGCGGTTTCCTCGGGTGGTGCAGACACAGAATGGAAGCGCAATGTCCATCGGTCGCCGGAGAGAGATGCGAGGAGGCACTCGAACTTCGTGCGGACTGGATCCCACAGACGGGGATCCGAGACTGGCACGTCCAGCGCCAGATCGCGCTGGGACCAAGTCACTGCACCGATCTGTCGAGGTGA
Source organism: Rhodococcus sp. P4_F5 (assembly GCF_056401315.1). NCBI lineage: Bacteria > Bacillati > Actinomycetota > Actinomycetes > Mycobacteriales > Nocardiaceae > Rhodococcus > Rhodococcus sp. P4_F5. Next base: position 62,947 of record NZ_JBFUJP010000015.1, read on the forward strand.
ACCGCCCCGGTGAGTCCGGAGACTGATCCGGCCGCGACGACGAACGTTGCGTTGCTCAGGCCACTGAGCTGCTGGTCTGGGCGATGAGGTGTTCGACGAGCGTTATCAGTACAGACTTGCACGAATCGCGATCACGAGCGTCACAAAGCACGATGGGGGTTCTGGTGTCGAGGTCGAGTGCCTCGCGAACCTCGTCAGTTGTGTAGGCCTCGGCGCTGTCAAAGCAGTTCACCGCGATCGTGAACGAGACTCCGCGCCGTTCGAAGAAGTCGATGGCGGCGAACGAGTTCTCCAACCGACGGGTGTCTGCGAGAACGACGGCGCCGAGGGCCCCGCGCACCAGTTCGTCCCAAAGGAACCAAAATCGGTCCTGTCCAGGCGTGCCGAACAGGTACAGAACTAGGCTTTCATCGATGGTGATACGACCGAAGTCCAGGGCCACGGTGGTCGTGGTCTTACCCTCCACGCCCGACAAATCGTCGATGCCGGTGGACAATTCGGTAATCGTTTCCTCGGTACGTAGTGGTGCGATCTCGCTGACGGAGGACACCATCGTGGTCTTACCGACTCCGAAGCCGCCGGCTACGAGGATTTTGACCGAAGCAGCCAGGTCGGCTGAGGACGCATTGTCATGCATAGTTGTCTACAGCTTTCGGATTCCATCGAGTACTGCTTGCAGAATGTTCAGGTCGCCGATCCCGGCAATGTCGTTGTAGGAGTCGCTGCTGGCGGGAGCCCGGAAGTTCAGCATTCCCTCGGCGATGAGATCACCGACCAGGATTTTGGTTACCGCCAGAGGCAGATTCAGGTGCGCCGAGACCTCGGCCACCGACTGCGCAGTACAGCACAGCTGAACGATCTCTGCGTACTCCGTTTCGATGTGCTGCAGCCGCGGAGCGGGGGACACGGTCACTACGAGCGTGAGCATGTCGAGATCGTGTCCCGCACCCATCGTGCGGCCCCGCGTGACGGCGTACGGGCGGACCAGAGGACCGGCCGCATCGTCGAACCACGGTTGACCTATACGTGTCACGGCAATCTACGCTCCATGCTCGGCCACACCGTTACGAGGATTGGCAGACAGATAGCTACCGACACGCTGCACAGTCATGTTCATTTCATACGCGACCATACCCAGATTCGCGGTGTCGTTGGCTTGCAATGCGATACATGCGTTGCTTCCGGCCGCCGTCACGAACATCACCGCATTCTCAAGTTCGATGACGGCTTGGCGAACGCTGCCGCCTTGAAAGCGATGTCCCGCGCTGCGTGCCAGCCCGTACAAAGTGGCCGACATGGCACCGAAGTGCTCGGCGTCCTCACGGCTCATGGACGTGGATCGGCCCAGCAGCAGCCCATCGGTGGAAAGCACGACTGCGTAGCGCACCCCGGCAAGACGATTGACTAGATCGTCGAGAAGCCAGTTCAGGTCACCTGAGTTAGAAGTCGTCACCTTCACCTTCCTTCACCTTCCATTTCGTCCCTGGTTGTATACCCGGGCGGGGATTCCGAATGCCGAGCCTGCTGGGTACCGTACGCGATGGCGGACATCAGATCTCGCGCTTGCTCCGCCGACCGTGACGGCTGCTGCGCTTCCACCTCGAGCTGAGGATCGTGCGCCAGCTCCGGTGCCAGACTGGCCTGCCGGCGACGGCGAGGCAGGCTTGGGCGAACGCCACCGCCGTTGTCGGGCAACGGTTGCGGGGTGAGGGACTCCGATTCGACAGCGGGGGTCGGCGGCTCGTGCCACGGGGTTGCCACAGAATGTTCTGTGTACTCGGCGTGTGGCGCGCTATCGATGTACTCGACGTTCGCCCACGCCTGCGGCGGGGCCACCGACTGCACCGGCTGTTCGGCGGGAGGCACTGGAGTCGGGGGCGCCAACGTCGCGACACCCACTGCAGCCGAGACAGATTCGGCGGAATTGGGTTCCGGGATCGCGCTGGCTATCCGCCCTTCGGGCCGACGTCCGGCGAACCGATCTGGCACATGGCCAGCCATGGGTGTCGCATCGGCGGCGACCACCGAGTTCGGCACCAGCACGATGGCACGAATGCCGCCGTACTCGGATTCGGTTAGCTGCACAGAGATTCCGTGCCGTACACCCAGCTGCGAAACGATGAACAAGCCCAGACGTGAAGTCGCCGAGAGCGTGTCGACACCGAAATCCGGTGGATTGCGCAGCATCTCGTTGACGCGGTCGAGTTCTTCGGTGGACATTCCCATGCCCTGATCAGTGATCTCGATCGCGACCCCCTTGCCGACCACGTTGCCGCTCACCTCGACGCGCGACTGCGGCGGGGAGAACGCCGTCGCGTTGTCGACCAGTTCGGCGATCAGGTGGATGAGGTCGGCGACCACGTTGCCGACGATGAACACCTGAGGCATGCGGCGGGTGTGCACCCGCGTGTAGTCGAGGCTCTCGCCGATCGCGCTACGCACCAGATCGGACAGTGGCACCGGACTCCGCCACTGGCGGCCAGGCTCGCCGCCACCGAGGATGATGAGGTTCTCGGCGTTGCGGCGTTCGCGGGTCGCCAGGTGGTCGAGTCGGAAGAATGTCTCCAGCAGGGCGGGATCCTCTTGGCTTTGTTCGGCCTCGTCCAGGACCTCGAGTTGCCGGTGCACCACCATCTGGCTTCGGTGGGCGATGTTGAGGAACACCGCGCGCACGCCCTCGCGGGTGCGGGCCTCGGTGACCGCGGCGGAAACGGCCGCTGTGTGTGCACGGTTGAAGGCCTGTGCCACCGAGCCGATTTCGTCGTCACCGAAGTCCAGGTGCGCAGCTTCGGGATCGATTTGCTCGCCCGCGCCCAGCTTGCGCATGGTTTCAGGCAGTTCGACCTCCGCCAGGTCCAGCGTTTCCTTGCGTAGGCGCTTGAGCCGCCCGATCAGTCGGTTGGCCAGCCATAGCGACAGCAGGAACGCCACGAGCGCAAGCGCGAGCACGGCGGCACCCGCCCACAGTGAGTTCGCCGCGGTGCGTTTGCCCTCGTCGGCAGCGATCTGGTTCGCATGGGCGTTCAGGCCCTTCCATGCGCCGATCACGCCTTCAGACAGCTGTTCCTGCGCGGTGCGCCACTCGGCGAAGGTCATTGGCGGCGCCGGGACGTCACCGTTCTTGTCCGGCTCCGGCGGATTGATGAGGTAGTCCTCCATCGCGGCCACCTGCTGCCAGCCGGGAGAGGCCAGTGCTGCCCGGATCTTCTCAGCTGCTGGATCAGCGCCCAGGTCGGCGGCGAGCTGCGGAAGTACGGTCCGGTAGAACCCGACCAGATTTCGATAGTCGTTACGCAGTGGACTGCTGCTGAGCTGCCCCTGTAGTTCGGCAGCGGTGAGCGCGGCGGAACGTGACATTCCCTCCATCGCGTGCAGGACGCGCACGCCATTGAGGAGCGTGACGCCGACCTGGGCGTCGGGCGCCTTGGAGGTGATGAGGTTGGTGCCGAGCGCAACTGCGTCGAGAATGCTGTTGTAGAGGGCGTATGTGTCGTCGATCGACATTCTTCCTGCATCGATCAGACCGCGAATCTGGGGCAGGCGAGCTATCAAGGTGTCGAATCCGCCAGTGTCGGCACCCATGGTGCCCTCCGACACGCTCTGCAGCCTTGATTCGTAGGGGGCCAGCGCCTCGAACGCGGCGTCGAGCCTGTTCCGTGCTGCGCCGAGCGCGGCCGGATCGCTCTGTTCACCGGACAGATGCCACAGCGACAGCATCCGTTCCTGTTCTACCCCGGCAACCACGTCGCGAGCGTGGCTCACGGCATCTCCGTTCGCTGCCGCCCATTGTTCGGACTGTCGGCCCTCACGTATCAGGTATCCCGCTGTGCCTACACCGATCCCGAGCAACGCCAGGCTTGGAACCAATGCGATGGCCAGGATCCGAGCGCGGATACCGAGGCGCACTTTCAACATCCGGGGAATATAGCGGGTCGAATACCTCACGTGTACTTCGGCCTCACTACCCCGATCTTTCTTGATTCGACTGGGCCGCTTGGTGTTTAACCCTATCCTCGGGTGGGTCGATGTGGATTGCAAGGCTAACGAATTTCTCTATTCGTAGTGCTTCTAGAGACGATGGCGGACCTGGCCGATGGGGACTGCCCCGGCGGTGTCCCGTGCGGCCGGCCCGATCGAAGCGATGCGCGAGTGCGTTGAATGATCGGCCGGTGGAACGCGGAAGAAGGCGGGCCCCGCCTGGCCCCTTTCGTCGCCCACCGGCGCGACTGAACCGACGGGTAGTCCAAATCCGCCCCGATCCTAGGCGGGGCCTCAGAGCCCGCTACCCCACCATGCGAACAGGGCCAGGCCCCGTGTGCCGTCGCGCGGCTGCGGTCGGGGCAGATATGAGGACGACGCCGAAGACGGCGAACAGCGAGTAGCAGCGACTGTTCGTCATGCCGCCAGCCACCAACGATTCACCCACCTGACATTCGAGGAATACCGCGCAGGCGTGCCCTGCCGCGGCTGCGGGGAACTCTGATCGACGAGCTCGGAGGCGAAGACGCCTGGATCAGATGTCAGAGGAAGACGTGCAGATCCTGAAGCCTTACGCGCGACCATGCGCCGGCGACACCCCGACTGTCATTCGCGCAGCTGGGGTATCTCCGGATCACGTGTATTGCACTGCGGTTTTGCTGCCATCCCCCACCCCACGTCGTAGAGCACGGAGGCGCGGCACGGATGAGGCAGGGCGACTGGTCCGTGGGTCACGCGCCAGCCATCACTGGAACTGATCCAGATCTGTGTGATTTGGAGCCTTCCCGAAGTGTGATTACCAACCGGCCAACCTAGTCAATCCGCATGACGCCCACCGCCACCCGCCATTGGTGAACACCCCTCGCGTCACTCAACTCCGCCCTCGCGCCCGTGCCCGTCTCACTCCATCCGCCCGGACCGCCCACCATCTCTCCTCTCTCACGTCTCCAAGCACCGTCCCGCACCATCCCGCGTACGGCTGCCGATCGCTGGACGCCAGCAGGTTAGGCAGTTGGCGTCGAGAGGTAGTCCAGTCCGCCGACGTAGACCGTGTGACCCGTAGCGTTGTCGCTGCGAGTGGCATCGGCGACCGCGTGGGCGAACTCCTCGACCGTCGGCAGCGGCCCTTGGTCACGACGCGCCTCGACGGCGTCGCTGTTCCGGCGTTCGAGTAGTCGCACGATGATCGTGCCGTCGATCATGTCGCCCGACACAACGGTGAGCTCGATTCCGCGATCGGAGAGCAGCGGGATCAGGTTCCGCAATGCGTCTTCTCCTGCGCGCTTGCTCTCCGCGATGGGTTCATACTCCGCCGGCACAGGCTTGCGGCCGTGGAAATGCGCCTGATGGCTGGTGACGAACACGATCCGAGACCCAGATGGCATGAGCGGCAACGCCAGCTGGACGAGCCTGAGCTGCGCGTCACGGTTGATCTTCATCGGATAGTCCGGGCCCGCACCGAGTTCGAGCCCACCGGACGCGTTCAGGACCAGCACATCCAGGCGCCCGAACTCCTTGGCCACCTCGGCGATCAAGCGATTTGCAGCCACTTCGTCGGACAGATCGCCGCCGGCGACCGATGCGGTCCCTCCTGCTTGAGCGATGCCGTCTGCGATCGCCTGCGCACGCTTCAACTTCTCTCGATAGTTGATGATCACATGATCGCCATCCGCCCCGAGCACCTGCGCGGTCTCTGCGCCAATCCCGCGCGATGCCCCCGTGACCAGTACGACCCGTCGATCATCAAGATCCACGACCTCGCTCATGACGCCCCCTCCTCAATCCCCAAACGCTTCTAATTTCGAATCACTATGATGGTTCGAAATGAGAAGTGCAAGAGAACCGGAACGGTCCCGACAGCTGAGCGAGCCCTCCGCACAACCGACAATTGCAGCGATGGAGCTCCTTGGGCAGCGATGGATCTTGCGTGCAGTCTGGGAGCTCGAGCCCGGCCCGTTGGGCTTTCTCGAACTACGACGACGGATGGGAAGGTGCTCTTCGAGCGTGCTTTCGGAGCGGCTGCAGCAACTGCAGAACGCCGGGATGGTCGAGAAGCGGGCCGATAAGACCTATGAGTTGACCGTCGCGGGCATGGAGCTCGGCGCGGCCTTGCAGCAAGTCTGGGATTGGTCTGAGCGTTGGTCGGAAAATCTCCATACCCGCTCTGCTCCGGACGATTAGCGCCGGATCGGATACAGCCCACTCAGGCCGATTGCCGTTCTGAGAGTAATGGCGACTCACGATGGTCTCGGCACATGGTCCGCCACAGGAGTCTGGCGATCTGGCACTTGAAGGGGTATTGCACCTCGTGGACGGTCTTGCCTTCGGGAGAGTTTTCGCTGGCAGCGGACGTGTCCGATGCTCCCGGGACTGCGAGCGTTGAATGCCCTTAGAAGTCCATCAGGCAACCCACCAGGCATCGAGCCAACTACGCCGGCGGCCCGTTGAGCTGTGATTCCATGGCCTCCGCCAGGCGGTTCAGCGCGGCGAGGATCTCGTCCCGATCGCGTCCAAGTCCGGCGAGTAGCTTTGCGTGAGCATCGAGTTCGCGAGGGAACACGTCGTCGATTGCACGCATCCCGGAGTCCGTCAGATTGATCAGCACCGAGCGCCCGTCTGTGGGATTTGGTGCGCGGCTGATCAAGCCCCGGCGCTCGAGTTTGGCCAGGGTCTTACTGACCCCCGCTCTGGACATGCCGAGAAGTTCCGCCAGGCGGATGGCGGTGACCGTCTCGTCGGCATACCGAAGCGGGACGAGAAGCTCCACCTCGGCCACGGTGAGCTCCGCACCGTTGTAGATGGGCTCGACGGCGAGCTCGAGCAATGCGGAGATGCGTTTGAGCTGCGCCACAACAACCATCGGCGAGGTATCCAGCGTGGGGTTGTGCTCACCCCACAGCTCGCAGGTGCGCGATCGAAGAGTGGAGTCAGTCATCGCCACCATCTTTGTTAACTAGTAAACAGTCTGTTAGGTTCCCAGCGTAGCCCACCGCCTCCGCCGACGGCGGGCCACGACGGCCGGCGGGGGCTCCAGCGGGAGGGCAATGCATGACGATCGCGGGGCCGAGGTCGCGAACCTCGCCAGCAGTGGCTGAATCGAAAGCCTTTGAAGGTTGCGGAAGTTCGACATCGTCGGACGTAGTGGACGTGCTCGCGCCATGCATGGGCAAGGGGCTGGAGGGGAGTCGCAGTGGAGTACGACGCAGTGGTGATCGGCGGCGGTGCGGCAGGGCTGAGCGCTGCGACGGTACTGGCCCGCGCTCGCCGTCGGGTGGCCGTGGTTGATGCCGGTGAACCCCGCAACGCCCCGGCAGAACACGTCCACGGCTTCTTGTCTCGGGACGGAATGTCCCCCGCGCAGCTGCTCGCCGTCGGCCGGGCCGAAGTGATTGGGTACGGCGGCGAGGTGATGCAGGGCCGAGTGCTGGCCATCGAGAAACTCGGTGAACGTCGGTTCGTCGTGCGTCGAAGCGGCGGACCTGACATAGCGACGCGTGGGGTCATCGTCGCCACCGGACTGCGCGACGAATTGCCCGAGATCCCCGGCCTGCGCGAGCAGTGGGGCGTCGGCGTCGTGCACTGCCCCTATTGCCACGGGTACGAGGTTCGGGACACGCCCATCGCAGTGCTCGGCGGCGACAACAGGCCGTTCACAATCCACCAGGCGTCACTGGTGCGCCAATGGTCCGCCGACGTGACCTTCTTTCCGAACCGGATCGTCCTGGACACCGAAGAACGCACCCGACTGACCGCCCGCGGGATCCGCGTCGTCGACGGAGACGTGACACGAATCGTGATGGAGGACGGGCAGCTGTGCGGTGTCGAGCTTGCGGACGGCCAGGTCGTGCCGCGGTCAACGGTGTTCGTTGGCCCGCGCTTCGTGCCACATGACGACCTGCTCACCGATCTGGGGTGCGACACGGGCGAGGACGCTTGGGCGGCAACCGATCCGACCGGGCTCACCAGCGTGCCCGGAGTGTGGGCTGCCGGCAATGTCGTCGACTCGCCGGCTCAGCTGATCACGGCTGCCGGCGCTGGGTCAAAGGCCGCCATCGCGCTCAACCACTACCTTCTTGCGCAAGATGTGGAGCAAGCTGTGGCGACAGTCCACTGAGTGCGCGGGCACGGCCCGCGGGGGGCCAGTGGGCAATTGAGTTGAGGTGGATCGCTGCTGCTCATGTCGGACACCTGATCGCGCGCATTCCTGCCACAAACTGGAAACCATCCAGATTTGTGTGATCTGGAGCCCTCCTTAGGTGTGATTACCGACTGGTCAACCTACTCAATCCGCATGCAGCCCAGAACGAACCGCCATTGGTGAACACCCCTCCACTTCTCTCTCCCCTCTCGCTATGCACGCTAACGATGTCGAGCTACCGCCACGTCCATGGCGACGGATTGACACACGTGGGTAATGCGCACGCGCGTCAGCCGATCTGCTCGAACAGGGACACGATGATCCCTTCGGGCCCACGCACGTAGGCCATCCGCACGCTGTTCTCGTACTCGCCGATGCCGCCGATGAGCCCGTACCCGTCCGCAGCCACCGAGTCGACGGCCGCCTGGAGGTCGCCGACCTCGAAGGACACGTTGCGCAGCCCAAGCTCGTTGGCCATCGCCGTTGGCGATCCGGGCACGTGGTCGGGCGTGACGAAGGTCGCGAGCTCCAGCCGGGACCCTCCGCCGGGCGGCCGCAGCATTGCGATCTCACAGTGCGCGCCGGGGATGCCGCAGACGGTCTCCACGAACTCGCCCTCCACGGATCCGGTGCCCTCGACCTCGAGACCCAGTCCGACGAAGAACGCCGTTACCAAGTCGAGGTCCGCGACGGTGATGCCGATGTGGTCGAAACGTTGTACGTGTGCCATGGATCCCATCCTCCAACTGTTGTCTTGTCGATTCGATGCTGGGACGGAGCCGGGGCTGGGATCTCGACATGTTCTTGCCGCTAAGCTGCGGTCAACCCAGGGTTTCGAAAGGTCGTGCGGGACGACATGTTGCTGTCGCCCGCCAGTACCCGTGCGTGGTGCCGGCAGCAGCCCGTTCTGTCGGTAGCCTGTCTCGGATTCCTCACGTGGACCATGTCCCCGGTGGATGGGGGGGTAATGCCGATACTGACGGGTGCCTTGGAGGAGCTGGTGAACACCGGCAGTTCCCCGGACTCGGATCGAGTCGGGAAGTCGGTTCGGAATGGGACGAAACGGGCTACCCTGACCTGGCGGTCGGGATGCTCATGGGAGGTGTTGCCCTGTGTATCCACGTGACTGGCTTGGCCAGGGGTGGATGTGGACCTTGCCGATACCCGAGTTGTGGCAGCGGGTCCTGTACAACACATTTGGGTGCGACTTGGGTGGTCACTGCCCCTAGCCAGACGATCGTCCGGGAGACTACGGCCGCCGCTCTCCATGGTCGGAATCTGACACTGCAACCGAAGCCCTGCTTCTGCCGCTCAGGGCGGTGGTCGGCGCGACGGCAGCGCTCCGCCGCGATCAGGTGTCGAGTTCGGCGGCGAGCTCCCTGGCTCGCGTCAGCTCCGCGGCCGCGCGCTGGGCAGCCTCCTCAGCCGAGTGGCGTGCGGAGTCTGCGAACCGGCTCTCCTGCTCGGCTCGCATCAGTTCGTCCCGGAGTTCCTCGACCCTGCGAGTTGCCTCCGCCGCCCGCTCGGTTGCCACGTCGAGGTCAGACGCAGATTCACGAGCCGCGCGTACTGCATCTGCGACCGCCTGCGCTTGACGCCGCACCGCCGCTTCGTGCGCGTTCCGCCTCGCCTCTTCGCCGGCCTCTTCCTGCGCCTGGCGATTGTCGTCTGGCGGCCGCTCCGCCGGCGCGGTGGCTGACGGCGGCGGTGCAGGAACCGTGTCGGGCACCGCGGCGAGCACTGCGGGCCCGAATCCGCTGTAGGACACCGCACCAAGCATTCGGCCGCGCCGCAGGTCGGCGCCGATGTCGGGGTCGGCGAGCGCCGCCGACAGCGACTGGCCAACCTCCCGCAGCACGGTCTCGGACAACTCGTGGCCGCGTTCCCTCGCCGCGGCCGCCGCACGGTCCGTCAGCGCCGAAAGTGCCGCGGCGCGTTGGGTTGCCAGCGACCGCAGCTCGTCACCACGTAAGGCCTGCTGCGCCGAGCGCAGCGCCGCCCCGAGGTCGAGAAGACGCTCGACGCCCTCCGACTCGGCCCGGACGAGCACGTTGAGGGCCCACCCGGTTGTCGTTGGCTTCCGCAAGCCGGCCAGTTCCTTCGCCAACGCTTTGTCGCCCGCGTCCCTGGCACTCGCAATCGCGGTACGTCGAGCGGCGACGAAGTCGGACGGGGCGACCGCGTAGAGCTCATCGGCGACGCTGGCGAAGTCCACCCGTTGATTGTGGCATCGCGTACCCCCTGACGCGGTCCGTGGTGCAGCAGCAGCCCGGGCCACGCGCCGTGCCGCCRCCGGGTATGCCCTACCGGGCAGCGGCGCCGTTGCCGGCATCCGACGTGACACCGGTGTGCCGCACCTTGTCGTCCCGGACAGGCAGGCTCCAGGCATGCTCGCGACCCAGAACCCGGAACTGGCTGCCCAGTGGCATCTGACGAAGAACGGTGACCTCCCCGACACCAGGGTGTTCACCCATGAACACCGTCTGGGTTCACCAATGCACGCGCAGCGAATGATCCGACCGCCCCCGAATGGTCGGGCTGTGTGTGGCTGCGGGTGCGCATTTGCATGGGTACCGCCGGGTTCGTCGAGTCCCGTGATCTTGTCCAGTCGCCGATGGTCGGTAGCACCTTGCCCTGGAACCTGATCTGGTCGCCAAGCCAGCTATATCATGGGCAAATGGGCACGAACCCTGCTGCGGATCAAGTTGCTCGCCTACTGGTTGAGCGGGAGGAGGTCCTGCTCCGAGTCCGCGAACTCGAGGCACTCCTGGACCGATCGCGGCGCCAGCTCGACGACATGAACGCAGAGATCTCCTCGCTGCGCCGAGTCGAGGGCGAACTGCTCCGGCGCCACCCTGAGCTCAAGCAGCAATGACTGCGAAACGTCGTCGCAGAGGGACAAACGCGGCCGTCAACAAGACTGACGTTGGTTGCCGTCGATAACGATCATGAAACGGGACAACGGTAGGGGTGGTCACCGGTTCGACGAAAACGTCGGCGTGGGTGCGGCCTACCGATGTCATCGCTGGGCAGTTTGGGTGCGGAAGCACGTGTCACACCGGCACGATGAACAGGGTCGCCTTTGCTGCGATATCTGTGCTCGAACAACGGCCCCGATCTGGTCGAGTACCTCAGGAACGAACTCGGCATCGGGGCTGCACCGAGGGACACCTGGTCGTTTGGCACCAAGGTGCCGTTCTGGTCGCGGTTCGTAGAATCAGCGAACCACGCTGACTCCATCTGACCGACCGATGTCGTGGACTCAGCAGCCGCGGCCCATCTCTTCCCTCTCTTCCGCCCTCTCCTCGTCGTCTCCTCCGAGGCCGAATGACGGGGCATCCAGCGCCCATCCACGCCGGCCGGCCGGTGGTGCTCCGCGACAGTAGTCGGCACCAAAAACCCCTTGCGAAGCCCGGCGCTGCAGGCGACGATCGCGACCATGTCTGTAGATATCTCGGCGCCGGCCCGGCTGGGCGAATCGCGCCTCGCCGACGGGCGAGTGATCGGGTGGGCCGAATGGGGCCGCCCGGACGGGGTTCCGGTGTTGCTGAGCCCGGGCGCCGCCACCACCAGCTCGCTCGGGTTCGGCGCCGGCGTCATCGATTCGCTCGACGCGCGGATCATCTCGCTCGACCGTCCGGGTCTCGGCCGGTCAACACCACTTCCTGGTAAGACATTTCGGCACTTTGCGGCCGATGTCGGCGAGTTCGCCGCGCTGCGCGAGCTCGGCAGGCCGGCGATCGTGGGCAACTCTCAGGGCGCGCCCTTCGCGCTCGCATGCGCGGCGGCGGATGTCTGCGCCGCGGTCGCGATCGTGTCCGGCAGCGACGAGGTCGCGGCGCCGCGGTTCGCCGATGGCCTACCGGCGCCGCTGTGCGATCTCGTCGAACTGACCGCTTCAGACCCTGACGCCGCGGAGCGCCTCTTCGCGACATTCGATGCGGACGCCCTGTGGCAGATGGTGATCGACTCCAGCCCCGCATCCGATCTCGCAGTCTATCGGGACCCCGCCTTCGAACGTTCCTACCGTGGCAGCATGCTCGAGGCGTTCGCGCCGGGCCCCGCCGGCTACGCCCGCGACACGGTATTGGCGATGGGCCGCTGGACCTTCGACCTCGCGACGATCCGTGTCCCCGTGGACCTCTGGTACGGCGACCAGGACACCAGCCACTCACCCGACCACGGCGAGTCGCTGACCGCCCGCATCCCCGGAGCCGTACGCCACTTATTGCCTGGTATCGGTGGGGCCGTCTTGTGGACACACGCCGAACCGATCCTGCGCACGCTGCTCGGTCATCCCGATCCGCGGGGCTAGGACGCATGCGGTAATTGCGCCGTGGTGAATAGGCGAGGCTCGGTGTGCGACTCGCCGCGCTGTGTTCACAACAACCACCTCCATCATCGACCATTCGAATCCAGGAGGTGATCCGACCTCGGCCAGAGGGGCGTATGGATTCCTATGATGTGGGCATGTTCGAGTTCGTTCTCTGGGGCTCCACGGGGCTCATCGTGGCGGGGCTCCTCGCATTCTGGTGGCGTCAAGATGCCCGAGAACGCAAGGAGACCGAGCTCTTCAAGCGGTGGGCCAACGCGACGGTCTGGAACAGCGATCCATCGGCGAAGATCGTGGTGATATCTCGGACGGTCGAGGATGTCGCCTCGCTCAGCGACGGCGTCGTGGAGATCGAAGCGGTCTTGACCTCAGACTCGCCAGTAGTCGCGGAAGCGGGATGGTATCTCCTCATCACGGGTTGGACGGCTGCTCGAGACCGTGCGAAACGAGGCGAACCCATCGCGTTCGGGCCCGCCGAGATCCTCGACTCGTTCCCACCCCACACGCCTGAGCTCGTAGATCGACTGAGGGGGCGAGGGGATCGACCACCCCGCCTCGCGAGTCGACTGCTCGGGCTCAGGGGACTTTAGGGCGTGTCTCCTACTGCGGTGAGCCAGAGCATGATGGCTCGGAGGACGGCTCCGCCGCGGTATGTGAGGGCGAGTTTGTCGTAGCGGGTGGCGAGCCCGCGCCATTGCTTGGTCTCGTTGAAACCCAACTCGACAGAGCCCCCTGTGTCGCGAGGCAGACTCGTCGCGTGCTGGTGCGCCCGGTTGATCGCCCTAGGTGTCGTACACTCCGTCATCCCATGGGGCGTAGAAGGCCATATAGTCGCCCGGTTCGACCGTGACATTCCAGTACCACTCATGGTCGTCCTCCGAATCCGGTCCGTTAAGGATTAAGCCGAACTCGTGCCCGTGCGCCGTGACGGAGAACGGGGCGACGGTGATGTCGCAAAACGAGACGGGTTGAATCGCCGAAAGCAGGCGCTCGACGGCATTCGCCTGCTCGTCGAAGTGCGCGACGTTACCGGGAAGCGAACCATCCCCGGTCCGGGTTCCCAGTGGAACAATCGTCGAATCCACAAGCGCCCCAACCGCATCGAACAAGTATCTGGCTGCGAACTCCGCCCCGGACGCGTCATCGATCGCCCAGGCAAACGGAGTCGTGACAAAGAACTGGCGGCCGTCAGCAGTGGTCCCGACAAACGCCGCGTGGTAGTCGTCATGCGCAATCACAAGGAGCCGGGGAGCCAACTGCCCATCAGCATCGCGCATACCAGCATCGAGATGATCGGTCACCCAAGAATGATAACGATCAATCAAGAGCGCTGCAGGGGCCACTCGACGTAGACGCGCTGATCCCTTCCGAGACAATGACATGCTCCGGCGCTTCAGTGGCCGCAGTTGGCGGGGTGGCGGGCGCTGTACGGCACCGGCGATCCGGTCGAGGTCATCGAGAAGATGATCGACGTCCTCGCCCATCACAGGGGTTTCGACGAGGACCTGCCGTACTGGCGGGAGTTCCGCGACGTGGCGTCGGCCGGGGACCGGGTGGCCACCGTGCGGTGGCTCGACGGGCAGCGGCGCCGCATGCTCACCGATCTGCTCGACTTGCCCGACCGCTACGACGCTGACGTCATCGACGCCGACGGCCATCCCCCGACCTGACACGTCGCTCGGACGGTTCACCCCACCGTCGCGCACAAGCTGGAACACATCCAGATTTGTGTGATCAGGAGCCCTCCTCAAGGGTGATCACCAACGGGTTGACCTAACCAATCCGTGTGCAGCGCAGTATGATCCGCCATTGGTGAACTCCTCTCTCTCCGCGAGGATCCATCCGTCGACCCATCTCCCATGGCCCAGCAGTTGGGTAGGGACGGCGGCGGGAAATAGGCTTTTGAGGTGACGGATCTGATTGCGAGCGGGGTTGCAGCCTTGCGTGCTGCTGGATGGGCGCGGAAGCCTGTGGGCGACCGGCAGGTGGTGCTTCCAGGGTCTCGTTATGAGGTGGTGCCAGCGGAATTCTTGGCGTGGTCGTCTGCCTTTGGCAGCCTGTCGAATGCGGAAGAGACAGTGTGGTTTCTGTCCGTGGGCGACTACTCGGGCGTCGGGGATGACGCTTTTGCGTGGAACGAGTTCGAGACTATGAGCTTGGGCGCCGCGACAACCGACGCGCAGGTGTCGGCCGTGGTTCGTTTCTGGGATCGCCACCTTCCGGTTCTGTTGTCGGTGAAGGACGGTTATTCGTATGTCGCACTTGTGACGTCGGGCGAGGGTGCCGGAAGGATGGTCTTCGGCGAGGAGCCGGAGTTCGAGGAGACAGTGCCGCTAGCGGACGACTTTGACCAGTTCCTCGCCATAATCGCAGGCAAGGGGGAGCCTGCCGATGCGCATCCCTGGAACTCACTCTTCGACAAGTGAGCCGGTTCGTGCGTGGTGAGGCGGTGAGAGGCGGTTCCGGTTTCGACAGTGTTGCCGTGTCGCTCACATCGCGCTCAGCGACCTGCTGCGCCAAGGACGCGGACGCCGCCGCGCCCATCACGCGGGAGTGCAGGCAACCGGCAAACAGGCCTCATGTCGCGAGTGATCGATCGGCGCTCATATCCGATGCCGCGCAGGGGACCAACCAACCTGCCACAGCCGTTCCGCGGTCCAGCGGGACTGACTCCCATACGAGGTCGTTTGAAGGCACGGGCGGCGTATCATTCGCCCGGTTGCCGAAGGGCGGCAACGGTCTCGACGGGTGGGGAAACACGAATGGTCGAACGTCCTGAGCAGCTCCGTGGCCGGCGGGCCGGAAGCTCGGCACCCAAGATTCTCGCAGCCTGCGTGCTGGCTACCGGCATCACGCTGGGGGGTACGGCAGTTGCCGGGGCCGAACCCGTTTCGGGTTCCTCGTCCACACTGGACGCGGAGTGGGAGGCCTCGTGGGCGGCCTATGAGTTCGAGGAGAGCCACGCCGGCCCGGCACTGGTGACCGTGAACGTCGACCTGCCCGTCACCATCGACGCGCCCATCGATCGCGTGTTCCCGGCGTATTCGAACTTCTCCAACAGCTTCGGACGGCACCCGTTCCTGAAGGGCGTGCTCGATCGCCGCAAGTACACCGAGGGTGGCGCCGACGTCTGGGAGTTCATCGCCCTCGAGGACATCCCGGCAGGTCCGGTGTCGATCCCGGGACGCACCGTCGGGCAGCAGCGGGTGTACGCCGCCGACCACTGGTACAGCACCGATACCTGGGACATGCCCGGCGTGATCACCCACCAGAAGGTCACCTTCGCAGAGGACGGCGACGCGACCACGGTCACCGAGCACCTGACGTTCTCGGCGCCGGCGGCGCTGATCGACTTCACCGTGCAGAACGGCGTGTCCTCGCACATCGCGAACCAGCAGGCCATGCAACGCGACATCGAGAACGGCACGCTCTAGACACTGATCGCGACAGTCGAAGGCCAACCACGCTCATCTGCGATCACGAGGCATCGAGGCGGTGATTGCCGAACCGGACGACCGGAAGCGCAATCGCCTCCGACGAGGCGGGCGCGGTGGCCGTCCGTTGGCTCGATGCCGAGAAGCACAAGGGACGCAACGTCGTCGAACGATCTTTCTACCGTGCAATGGCGAGCCCTGGCTACCCGCTACGACAACTCGCTCTGACCTCCCGAGCAGGAGGGCGAGGAGGTCATGTTCCAGGTTGCCTGGAGCGCTGACCGACACTCTCCGAGCCCGCCGCTCGGCGCATCGAAGAACCGAACCGGTCGATCATCCTCTCCGGATCCACGGTCTCCGGCACCCTCCGCCGCAGCAGAGCATCCAGCACGAGCCCGTCCAGCCCCGCGACCAGCTCGGCGGCGTCGACGGGAGCCATACCGCGTTCCGTCAACGTGGCGACAAATCGATCCCGGCCGAGCACAAGTTCCGCCGCGAGCTCGGCATCGTGGAAGGACGCGACGATCAGTTCGTAACGGGCCCGGGTCCGGCTCGACTCCGGCCCCAACCACCGTGCGATCTGCTGCCGCGGCGTCTCCCCTGGCCGAGGCAGGTCGCCGCCGAGCAAATGGTGCACCAACTCCAACACCAGGCCCCGCTGGTTCGCGAAATAGTGCCGCGCGCTGCCGTGGGGCACACCCGCCTCATCCTCGACGCCACGCATCGACCAGCCTCGAAACCCCACCCTTCCGAGCAGCTCGAGCCCGGCATCCAGAATTGCCTCCCGCGTCGACTTCTCCACGCAGAGAAGATACCGTGCTACTTTCTTCTCCGTGCGGAGAAATTCTCCGAACGGAGAACGAATCGAGCCGACCGCACCCAAGGGAGGAACGCATGCTCATTCTCTTCGACATTCTGCTCGTGCTCTGCGTCGCCATGGTCACATCGTTCGGTGGGTACGCCATCTATCGCTTGATGTCCGACGAATCGGGTCGACGGTAGCCTGGCTCGATGCGGCGATGCCCCACACGGACGCGCCCGCCGTCGGCAAACATGGAACCATCCGGATTTGTGTGATCAGGAGTTCTCCTCAACTGTGACTACCGACTGATCAACCGGTAGGTCTGCTCGTCTGCAAGATTGGGAGAGGCTGTGGCTGACGATGTTCGTCACGACGAGGGTCCGGACGTCGACTGGTTCTGGGACGTTGTAGAGGAGTCCTCGCGGAGCCGTGATCGCCTTCGTGAAATTCTCGGACGACTGCCGAAGGACGCCATCTACAAGTTCCAAGATCTGTTCTTGGAC
>NZ_JBFUJP010000016.1:0-74798 GCF_056401315.1 Rhodococcus sp. P4_F5
GAGTAAGCGCGGTCACATTCGGGGTCAAGACGGCCCCGCTCAGCGGCCCGAACGGGCTGGTCCGCGACTCCCTGCGTGCACGGCGAGGGCGTGCGTGGCAGACGAAGAAGGCCGGCGCCCCAGTGGGGCGCCGGCCTTCGGTCGTGTCTGTTCAGGCGGTGGGGATCAGACGGCCACCAGTACCGCGAGTCGCCGCGCGGTCCGCTGCACGGCCGCGGCGGCCTGGTCGGTGTCGAGGCCGTCGATCGCGACGACGCCCACGCTGCGTTCGAACCCGGCGGTGGCGGCGAGGTTGGCGGGCAGCGCGATTCCGGCCGCGATACCCACGGCGCCGTGTTCGAGCTGGCCACGGGTGAGGCTGAAGCCGTCGGCGCGCGCCTGCCGCACGGCGTCCGAGTCGCGGGGCTGTTCAGGCCGCATCGCAAGGATCGCGATTCCAGCGGCGCCCTGGTCGAGGGGATGCCGGCTGCCGACGCGGTAGCCGACCTTCAGCAGGGTGCCCTCGGGTTCGGCGACCATGATGACCACGCAGTCCGCGGCTTCTGCGACGGAGACGAAGGCGGTCGCCCGCGTCTCGTTCGCGAGGGCGCGGAGCAGCGGTGCGGCGTCGCGGGCGAACTGCGGCTCGAAGCGGGAGGCGAGCACCGCGGCGCCCACCCCGAGCCGAATGCGGCCGTCTTCGGCGCGGGTGACGAGTGCATGCGCCTCCAGGGTGGCGACGATCCGATAGCAGATCGCCCGATGCACGTCGAGCTCCTTCGCCAGGTCCGCGACCGAGATTCCGGCGGGCGCCTGGGCGACGATGTCGAGCGCGCGCAGCCCACGATCGAGGGTCTGCAGGGTGCTCATGTTCATCCTGTCGGGGTTTCGTCCGCGCTCGTTGTCGAGACGGAACTCGAGGGGAAGTCCTGTGTGCAGACAGTAGCCGGGGCGAATAACCCCTTGCGGCACAGTCTGTGCCGCGCCCTCCGGGTGGGCGGCTCGTGGAAGTCCCCGGCCGCGGCGCCTGGTCGGGTTACCGACCCGGGAAATAGTTCAGAGGTATACTAAATGTTCGCGATGGCACACACTTGCGGACGCCGCACGAGCCGTGCGGGCCGGGGGCTGCGCCACGATAGGGTGGCCGCGAGAGGGTGGACGGATGACCAGGGGCGAAGGTATGACGAGGGACCAGGACCGCGCGACGGAGGCCCGGGAGCCGGCCGAGGCCGCGCCCGGCCCGCTCGACTTCTGGTCGTTCATCGACCTCGCCAACCAGCGGCTGAGCACCGAGTACGGGTCCAGTCACCAGCTGGCGACGCAGGTCCTGCTCACCCTCAATCGTGCCGCGAACGTGGTCACCTACGACCTGGAGTCCTCGGTGCACCGGCCCAGGGGGTTGTCGTGGTCCGCGTTCCGGCTGTTGTTCGTGACCTGGCTGGCGGGTCCGATCGAGTCCAAGACCGCGGCCGGCCTGACCGGGATGAGTCGCGCTGCCGTCTCGAACCTGACGAAGTCGCTGGTCGCGAGCGGTCTGCTGGACCGGGCGCCGGACGAGCGGGACGGTCGATCGGTGCAGCTGTCCCTCACCGACAAGGGCCGGCGGGAGATGGCCGAGACCTACCGGGAGCACAACGAGCGCGAGTACGCGTGGGCGAGCGTGCTCACCGAGGCTGAGCAGCACATTCTCGTGATGTTGCTGGACAAGTTGATCACCAACCGCAGCCAGTTCGACGTCCGCGGACGGAACTGACGCTTCCCGGCCCGGCGCCCGCGTCCGGTCGTCTTCCGAAAATTGGATCGGTCCGATGGTTGCGTCCATGCCCGCGAATTAGTTAATCTGTTTACTAACTTCGGTGGGAATCTGCGAGCATCGCTCGCCCTGAGACCGGCGGGCGCCGCTCGCGTCGCGGCTCCGCCGACGTGACGACCACCCACCCCGGTTCGACCGGGGCACGACGACACAGGAGGCCGGCCATGGCGTTCTATCGGCAGCTCGGCAATGTTCCGCCGAAGCGTCACACCCAGCACCGGGACGACGCAGGAGCCCTCTACTTCGAGGAGCTGATGGGAGAGGAGGGCTTCTCCTCGGACTCCTCGCTGCTCTACCACCGCGAGATTCCGTCGGCCATCGTCGACGCGACGGTGTGGGAACTGCGGGACCAGAGCACCACCCCGAACCACCCGCTCAAGCCGCGTCACCTCAAGCTCCACGACCTCTTCCCGGAGGAGACCTGGGCCGAGACCGATGTCGTGACCGGTCGCCGGCTGATCCTCGGCAACGCCGACGTGCGCCTGTCGTACGTGGTCGCGGCGAAGGAGTCGCCGCTCTACCGCAACTCGATCGGCGACGAGATGGTCTACGTCGAATCCGGTGAGGCGACCGTCGAGACCGTCTTCGGCGTGCTCGAAGCCCGCGAAGGCGACTACGTCCTGATCCCGCGGGCCACCACCCACCGGTGGATCCCCAAGGGCGAGAAGGCGTTGCGTGCCTACGCCATCGAGGCGAACAGTCACATCGTGCCGCCCAAGCGGTACCTCTCCCGGTTCGGTCAGCTGCTCGAGAACGCCCCGTTCTGCGAGCGTGACCTGCACGGCCCCGCGGCGCCCCTGCTGGCCGAGGGCACCGACGTGGAGGTCCTGGTCAAGCACCGCACCTCCCGGGGCATCGTCGGCACCCGGATGGTCTACCCGACGCACCCGTTCGACGTCGTCGGCTGGGACGGCTGCCTGTACCCGTACACGTTCAACATCTCCGACTACGAGCCCATCACCGGTCGCGTGCACCAGCCGCCGCCGGCGCATCAGGCGTTCGAGGGCGACAACTTCGTCATCTGCAACTTCGTGCCGCGCAAGGTCGACTACCACCCGCTGTCGATCCCGGTGCCGTACTACCACTCCAACGTGGACTCCGACGAGATCATGTTCTACGTCGGCGGCGACTACGAGGCCCGCAAGGGCTCGGGCATCGGCCAGGGCTCGATCTCGATCCACCCCGGCGGTCACGCGCACGGCCCGCAGCCGGGCGCGTACGAGCGCAGCATCGGCGTCGAGTTCTTCGACGAGCTTGCGGTCATGGTCGACACCTTCCGTCCGCTCGAGCTGGGGGAGGGCGCGCTGGCCTGCGAGGACGACGCCTACGCGTGGTCCTGGTCAGGACGGGGGCCCGGAAAGTGACCATTTCTCCTCTGCTGAAGGGCCTGTGCGACGACGCGGCGCTGTTTCCCCCCGGGAATGCGCCGATGGACGCCGCGGTGCCCGCGCACCTCGCCCACCTGTGCAGTGACCACGCTGCGTTGGTGGGGCCGTTCGTGTTTCCGGCGCCGCGGCTGGATGAGCTGCCCGCGATCGTCGCGGCGCAGGCCGGCGAGTTCGAGCTGAGCCTGACCGTGCCCGGCGGCACCGACGCCGTTCCGGCGGCGCTCGAGAAGCTGCGCGCCATCGACGGCGCGACGCTGGTCGCCATGGAGATCGCCGTGCCGGAGGGGCAGGCCACGTCGGACCTGTTCGCTGCGCTCGACGAGATCGCCACGGCGGCACCGGGTGTGGACATCTTTGTCGAGGTGCCGCGGGACGCCCGTCGCGCCGACGTTCTCGGCGGACTGGCCGGCACGCCATACGCGGCGAAGTTCCGCACCGGCGGCGTCGTGGCTGCCGCCTACCCGGACGAGGCCGAACTGGCCGCCGCGATCTCGGCCGTCGCCGGATCGGGCGGGCGATTCAAGGCGACCGCAGGACTGCACCACGCAGTCCGGAACACGGACCCGGACACGGGATTCGAGCAGCACGGTTTCCTCAACGTCATGCTGGCCACCCATCGGGCCGCCGTCGGTGCGGGTGCTGAGGAGATCGCCGCGACGCTCGCCGACCGGGACGGGGCTCGCCTGGCCGCCGAACTGGCAGCCCTGCCCGCCGAGGCGGTGGACACGCTGCGCGCGTGCTTCCTGTCCTTCGGCACCTGCAGCATCGGTGACCCGCTGACCGAACTGGTCGACCTCGGGTTGGTGCCCGCCACTGTTTCCACGACCCTCGACGAAGGATCCATCGCATGACAGTCATCTCGATCTCAGACGATTCGCTCTTCGGCGTCGCAAACCTGCCGTACGGCGTGTTCTCGACGGCGGATTCCGGCCCACGGGTGGGTGTCCGGGTGGGCGACAGCGTCGTCGACCTCGCGAGGGCCCTCGGCGACGACGTGTTCGCGCAGCCGACCCTCAACGCCTTCATGGCCCAGGGCCGCGAGCGCTGGGTCGCGGTCCGCGCGCAGATCACCGAACTGGTGGCCGGCGAGATCGCCGACGACGCGGTCTTCTCCGTCGGTGACGTCGCGATGCACCTGCCGATCGCGGTCGCCGACTACGTCGACTTCTACGCGTCGGAGAACCACGCGACCAATCTCGGCAAGCTGTTCCGCCCGGATTCGGCTGCACTGATGCCGAACTGGAAGCACCTGCCGGTCGGCTACCACGGCCGCTCCAGCACCGTCATCGTCTCCGGCACCGACATCGTGCGGCCGTGCGGTCAGCGCAAGGCTCCCGCCGATGCCGCGCCGTCGTTCGGTCCGTCGATCCGCCTCGACATCGAGGCCGAGATGGGCTTCATCGTCGGTGTGGGTTCGCCGCTGGGTTCCTCGATCACCCCGGACCAGTTCGCCGAGCACTGCTTCGGCGCCGTGATCCTCAACGACTGGACGGCCCGCGACATCCAGGTGTGGGAGTACGTCCCGCTGGGCCCGAACCTCGGCAAGAGCTTCGCGACGTCCATCTCCCCGTGGGTCGTTCCGCTGCTGGCGCTCGAGGCCGCCCGCGTCGACACCCCGGTCCAGGATCCGACGCCGCTGCCGTACCTGCAGGGCGACGAGAAGTGGGGCCTGGACATCGATCTCGAGGTCGAGTGGAACGGCGACGTCGTGTCCCGTCCGCCCTACGCCCAGATGTACTGGTCGCCCGCGCAGATGCTGGCGCACACCACCGTTAACGGTGCCGCCGCCAGCACGGGCGACCTGTTCGGGTCCGGCACCATCTCGGGTCCGGAGAAGGATCAGCGAGGCGCGTTCATCGAACTGACCTGGGGCGGGGCCGAACCCGTCGCCGTCGGTGACGAGCAGCGCACCTTCCTCGAGGACGGGGACGAGGTCTCGATCTCCGCGACCGCCCCCGGCGCCGACGGCTCCCGCATCGGTTTCGGCGAGGTCCGAGCCCGAATCCTCCCGGCCGTGACGGACGGTGCCCGATGAGCAAGGTCTACGCGAGCGCGGCCGAGGCCGTCGCGGACGTTCAGGACGGTGCCTCGCTGGCCGTCGGCGGGTTCGGCCTGTGCGGAATCCCGAACGCGCTGATCGACGGGCTCGCCGAGCGCGGTGTGTCCGGGCTCGAGGTGTTCTCCAACAACTGTGGCGTCGACGACTGCGGTCTGGGAATTCTCCTGTCCGCGCGTCAGATCCGCCGGGTGACGGCGTCGTACGTCGGCGAGAACAAGGAGTTCGCCCGGCAGTACCTCTCCGGTGAGCTGGAGGTGGAGTTGACGCCGCAGGGCACGCTTGCCGAGCGGCTGCGGGCCGGCGGCGCGGGGATCCCCGCGTTCTTCACCCCGGCCGGCGTCGGCACCCCGGTGTCCGAGGGTGGGCTGCCGTGGCGTTACCACGCCGACGGTTCGGTCGCGATCGCGTCACCGGCGAAGGAGACGCGGGAGTTCGGCGGCAAGACCTTCGTGCTCGAGGAGTCGATCGTCGCGGACTACGCGCTGGTGCACGCCGAGATCGGCGACACCGAGGGCAACCTGGTGTTCAACAAGACCGCGATGAACTTCAACCCGCTGGCCGCGATGGCCGGCCGGGTCACCATCGCCCAGGTCGAGAGGCTGGTCGAGCCGGGTGAACTCGATCCCGCGCAGGTGCACCTGCCGGGGGTGTTCGTCCAGCGAGTGGTGCAGACGGGTCTGCAGGACAAGCGAATCGAGAAGCGGACGGTGTCGGCATGAGCTGGTCACGGGAGCAGATGGCCGCGCGCGCCGCGGTCGAGATGATTGACGGCGAGTACGTGAACCTGGGGATCGGGCTGCCGACCCTGATCCCCAACTACCTCCCCGACGGTGTGAAGGTGGTTCTGCACTCGGAGAACGGCATCCTCGGCACCGGTCCGTACCCGGCGGAGGACAAGGTCGACCCGGACCTGATCAACGCGGGCAAGGAGACCGTCACGGTGAATCCCGGCGCGGCGTTCTTCGATTCGGCGTTGTCGTTCGGCATGATTCGCGGTGGGCACATCGACACCGCGGTTCTCGGTGGCATGCAGGTCTCGCGGAACGGCGACCTCGCCAACTGGATGGTGCCGGGCAAGATGGTCAAGGGCATGGGCGGCGCGATGGACCTGGTGCACGGCGCCCGGAGGGTCATCGTGGTCATGGAACACACCGACCGGGACGGCGGCGCCAAGATCGTGGACGAGTGCACGTTGCCGTTGACCGGTAGGGGCGTGGTGCAGCGGATCATCACGAATCTGGCCGTGATCGACGTCGAGGGCGAGAAACTGGTGCTGCGTGAGCTCGCGCCCGGCGTGACGGTCGAGCAGGTGCAGGAATCGACCGGCGCCGAGCTGGTCGTCGAACTGACAGTCTGAACCGGAAGGCCACGGCCCCGTCCGACCTCTCGGTCGGGCGGGGCCGTCGTCGTGTTCCGCTCAGGTGGTCAGCGTGCCATGTGCTGCGCCGCGCGGTAGGAGAACACCATCGCGGTGCCCAGCGGGACGCCGGGGCCGGGGTAGAAGGCGCCGCTGAGCGAGGCGCTGGTGTTGCCGGCCGCGTAGAGGCCCTCGACGACGGTGCCGTCGGCGCGCAGCACCCGGGCGTCGACGTCGGTGACCAGGCCGCCCTTGGTGCCGAGGTCGCTGAGCACGATCCGCGCCGCGTAGAACGGGCCGTTCTCGATCGCCGTCAGGGCCGCGTTCGGGCCGCCGTTGGGCGGGCAGAAGAAGGCGTCGTACGGGTCCTCGCCGCGGTGGAACTGCTCGTCGACGCCGGTCTTGGCGAAGCCGTTGAACTGCTCGACGCTGGCGCGCAGCGCGTCCGCRGGCAGCCCCGTCTTGGCGGCGAGTTCCTCGAGGGTGTCCGCCTGCACCCAGGTGCCGGCCTCGAGGTGCTTCGCGGGCGCGGTGTTCGGGATGCTGATGCCGGGCAGCCTGCCACCCTCGCGCGAGTCGAAGATCATCCACGACGGGACGGCATCGCCGGTTGTGTTGCGTGCGTGCATGGCCCGGCCGAACTGGTCGTAGGGCAGCGACTCGTTCAGGTAGCGCTCGCCGGTCGCGTCGACCACGATGCCGCCGCGGATGCCGACCAGGAACGCGGCCGAGCCGTCCGGCTGCTCGACGCCGGGGCAGAACCAGGCCTGGTCCAGCAGCGCGGTGGCGCCGCCGGCCGCGACGCCGGCCGCGATCGCCTCGCCGGTGTTGGCGCCGAACGGACCCATGCTCCAGGCCGCCTTGCCGGGGGTGCCGGACTGCTCGCGGACCTCGGCGTTGCCCTCGATGCCGCCGGCGGCCATCAGCACG
Organism: Rhodococcus sp. P4_F5; assembly: GCF_056401315.1. Classification (NCBI taxonomy): domain Bacteria; kingdom Bacillati; phylum Actinomycetota; class Actinomycetes; order Mycobacteriales; family Nocardiaceae; genus Rhodococcus; species Rhodococcus sp. P4_F5. Next base: position 7,527 of record NZ_JBFUJP010000016.1, read on the forward strand.
CCGTGGCTGCCGCCGATGCGCAGCTTCTCGCCCTTGCTCTCCGCCTCGACGCCGACCACGCGACCGTCCTCGACGACGAGGCCGGTGACCCGGACACCGGTTCGCAGCACGGCGTTCCCGGTGCCCACCACGGCGGCGAGCAGGCGTCCGATCAGGGCCCGTCCACCGATCATCGGGCCGGGTGCGTGGCCCTGCCCGGTGCGGTCCTGGTCCAGCTCGGGACGCACCTGGTCGGCCAGGTCGCCGATGGCGGCCGGGTCGAGGTCGAGCGGGTTGATCGAGCGGCCGGTGTCCATCCGACCCTCGGCCTTGTAGTAGTCGGGAAAGGCCCGGAACTCGAACTCGATGTTCGGGTCCTGCTCGAGCAGCGCAACGACGGCGGGGGCGGTGTCGACGTAGGCGTCCTGCCGCGCCGACTCGGCGTCGCCGAGCAGGGAACGGAGGTAGGTGCGGGCGTTCTCGGTGGAGTCGGGCAGGGACGCGCGCTCCTGGACCTGAGTGCCCGGCAGCCAGATGGAGGCGCCGGAGTACGAGGAGGTGCCGCCGAACAGGTCGGTCTTCTCCAGCACCACGGTGCGCAGCCCCTGTGACGCCGCAGCGTATGCACCGGTCAGGGCGCCGCCGCCGGACCCCACCACCACCACGTCGAACTCGTCGGTCCAAGCCTGCATTGGATTTCCCTCCATCGTGCCGGTCGACGCACTGGGCAGTGTCGACTCACCGGCAAAAGGCAATCGCAGGAGGGTCCCCGGTGGGACCCGCATTCCCACTGAGCGGAACCCGGGGTCGTGCATGCTCTACAGATGTAAGGATTGACCGGCGTATGTGAAGTGTGAACAGAAGGTGGGGATCATGCCGAGGCTTTCGGAAGCGCGGGACGCGGCCGAACCGAGTTCGGTGGAACAGGTGGCCCGGCACGGCCGGATCCTGGACGCGGCCGCGCAGCTTGCAGCGGAGAAGGACCTCGAGCGGGTCCAGATGCACGAGGTGGCGAAGCTGGCGGGGGTCGCGATCGGCACCCTCTACCGGTACTTCCCGTCGAAGACGCACCTGTTCGTCGCGGTGATGGTGGACCAGATCGACCAGATGGCGGACGGCTTCGCGCGGCGACCGCGGACCTTCGCGTCGCCGGCCGACGGGGTGTACGACCTGCTGCTGCGGGCGAACCGTGCGCTGATGCGCCGCCCCAAGCTGGCTACCGCGATGATCCAGTCGACGGCGAGCTCGAACGCGGCGACCATTCCGGACGTCGCGAAGATCGACCGGCACTTCGAGGCGATGCTGCTCCGGTCCGCGGGGATCGTGGAGCCGACCGTCCGGGACACCACCGTCATCCGGTTGATGGTCGCCCTGTGGTTCGGCCTGATCCAGTCGGGGCTGAACGGTCGGGCGTCGATCCCGGACACCGAGTCGGACCTGCGCACGGCCTGCGACCTGCTGCTGGTGGACCTGTCCAGCTCGCCCGGGCGCCGCTGACCGCCCGCACCTTTCCGTCCACGACCCCGGTCGCCGCTCGCGGCACCGGGGTCGCGTCGTGTCCGGGGTGCTCGAGGCGTCGCCACGACGGGCGTGCGGACCGGCCATTGCCACCGAATTGTAAATAGAATACATTCCAGAAATGAGCTCGAACTGCGCCGCGGTCGAGCCCCGGTCCCGGCGCCGTGCGTCGGCATCTGAGCAAGGGGAACTGTCATGAGCAATGTCGTCATCGTCGAGGCCGCCCGGACGCCGATCGGCCGTCGCCGCGGCGCCCTGGCCGGCCTGCACCCCACCGAACTGCTCGGTGCCGCCCAGCGCGGCGTCCTCGAGCGCGCCGGGGTGGCCCCGGAGCAGATCGGCCAGATCATCGGCGGCGCCGTCACCCAGGTCGGCGAGCAGTCCAACAACGTCGCGCGAAACGCCTGGCTGCACGCGGGACTGCCGCACACCACCGCAGCGACCACGATCGACTGCGCGTGCGGCTCCTCGCAGCAGGCCGTGCACCTGGTCGCCGGCCTCATCGCCTCCGGCCAGGTCGACGCCGGCATCGGCTGCGGCGTGGAGTCGATGAGCCGGGTGTTCCTCGGGCAGGCACTGGCGCCGGGCACCGGGCTGCCCTACCCGGCCGACTGGAACATCGACCTGGGTGACCAGTTCACGTCCGTCGAGCGGATCGCGATCAACCGCGGCATCAAGCGCGGCGACGTCGACGCCCTCGGGCTCGAGTCCCAGCGGCGGGCCGCCCAGGCCTGGGCGGAGGGGCGTTTCGACCGCGAGATCGTGCCGGTGCAGGCGCCCGTCGTCGACAAGGAGGGCACCCCTTCCGGCGAGATCGCCACCGTCACCCGCGACGGCGGCCTGCGCGAGACCACCGCCGAGGCGCTGGCCGCGCTCAAGTCGGTCGTCGAGGGCGGCGTCCACACCGCGGGCAACTCCTCGCAGATCAGCGACGGCGCGGCGGCGGTGCTGCTGATGAGCGAGGAGAAGGCCGCGGAGCTGGGCCTGCGTCCCCGCGCCCGGATCGTCAGCTCGGGCATGGTCGGATCCGACCCGTACTACCACCTCGACGGCCCGATCGACGCCACCCGGCACGTGCTGGCCAAGGCCGGCATGACCCTCGGCGACATCGACCGCGTCGAGATCAACGAGGCCTTCGCGGCGGTCGTGCTGTCCTGGGCCCAGGTGCTCGAGGCCGACATGAGCAAGGTCAACGTCAACGGCGGCGCCATCGCGCTCGGCCACCCCGTCGGCTCCACCGGCGCCCGGCTGATCACCTCCGCGCTGCACGAGCTCGAGCGGTCGGACACCTCCACGGCGCTGATCACGATGTGCGCCGGCGGCGCCCTGTCGACCGCCACCGTCATCGAACGCATCTGACCGGAGAGTCCGGCCGACCCCTCAGGGGTGGGCCATGCTCACCGAGACCTATAGAATTTCTTCTACTTTCTGAGGACTGTCGATGACCATTGGACTGAGTGACGAAGACCGCGACCTCCGCGACTCGGTGCGGGGCTGGGCCGCGCGCCACGCCACGCCCGCCGTCGTCCGGGACGCCGTCGAGGCCAAGCGCGAGGAGCGTCCCGGGTACTGGGCGGCGCTCGCGGAGCAGGGGCTGCTCGGACTGCACCTGCCGGAGGAGTTCGGCGGCGCCGGCTACGGGCTGGTCGAGCTCGCCGTGGTGGTCGAGGAACTCGGACGCTCGATGGTCCCCGGCCCGTTCCTGCCCACCGTGCTGGTCAGCGCGGTGCTCGCGGACGCCGGCCGCACCGGCGAGCTCGCCGGCCTGGCGGACGGCTCCACACTGGGCGCGGTCGCGCTGCAGCCGGGGACGCTGCGCCTGGTTCGCGAGGGCGGCAGTGTCCGGCTGACGGGCACCTCCAGCCACGTGCTCGGTGGGCAAGTCGGGGACCTCCTCCTCGTCGCGGCCCGCGACGGCGACGCCACCGCGTGGGTGCTGCTGCGCAGGGACCGCCTCGAGCTCACCGACCTGCACAGCTACGACGTGGTCCGTCGCAACGCGGAGTTCACCGTCGACGGCCTCGAGCTCGCTGCCGACGAACTGCTCGCGGTGGACCCGCAGCGGGTGCCGGACCTGGCCGCGACGCTGTTCGCCGCCGAGGCGTCCGGCCTCGCTGACTGGGCGGTCGCCACCGCCGCGGAGTACGCGAAGGTGCGTCAGCAGTTCGGGCGGCCGATCGGGCAGTTCCAGGGCGTCAAGCACAAGGCCGCGCGGATGCTCACCCTGGCCGAGCAGGCCCGGGTCTGCGCGTGGGACGCGGCGCGGGCGATGACCCCCGGCAACGGTGTCACCGCGGTCGAGGCCTCCCTCGCGGCGGCCGTGGCCGGCGCCACCGCGGTCGAGGCCGGCTTCTCGGTCACCCGGGACTGCATCCAGGTGCTCGGCGGAATCGGCTACACCTGGGAGCACGACGCGCACCTCTACCTGCGCCGCGCCCAGTCGCTGCGCATCCTGCTCGGCTCCACCGCGAGCTGGCGTCGCCGCGTCGCCCAGCTGACAGTCGACGGGACCCGTCGCGTGCTCAGCGTCGAACTGCCGCCGGAGGCCGAGCAGGTGCGCACCGACGTGCGCGCCGAGCTGGCCGCCGCGGTCCAGCTCTCCGGTGCCGAGCGCACCGCGTACCTGGCCGAGAAGGGCTACACCGCACCGCACTTCGCGGCGCCCTGGGGCAAGGGTGCCGACGCGGTCGGCCAGCTGGTGATCGCCGAGGAACTGCGCGCGGCGGAGCTCGAACCGCACGACATGATCATCGGCAACTGGGTCGTTCCGACCCTGATCGCGCACGGCAACGCCGAGCAGTTGGCGCGCTTCGTGCCGCCGTCGCTGCGCGGCGACATCGTCTGGTGCCAGCTGTTCTCCGAGCCGGGCGCCGGCTCCGACCTCGCCGGCCTGAGCACCAAGGCCACCAAGGTCGACGGCGGCTGGAAGCTGCAGGGCCAGAAGGTCTGGACGTCGATGGCCCGCGACGCGCACTGGGGCATCTGCCTCGCGCGCACCGATGCCGACGTGCCCAAGCACAAGGGCCTGTCGTACTTCCTGATCGACATGCGGAACACCGAGGGCCTCGACATCCGGCCGCTGCGCGAGATCACCGGAGAGGCACTGTTCAACGAGGTGTTCTTCGACGACGTCTTCGTCCCGGACGAGTTGCTGGTCGGCGGGCCGGGCGACGGCTGGAAGCTGGCCCGCACCACCCTGGCCAACGAGCGGGTCTCGCTCTCGAACGACTCGTCCCTCGGCTCCGGCGGCGAGGCGCTGCTCGACCTCGTCGACACGCTGCCCGGCGGCATCGACGACGAGCAGCTCACCGTCCTCGGAAAGGTGCTGTGCGACGCGCAGTCCGGCGGACTGCTGGGCCTGCGCACCACCCTGCGTTCGCTCACCGGCGCCCAGCCGGGCGCGGAGTCCTCGGTGGCCAAGCTGATCGGCGTCGAGCACCTGCAGCAGGTGTGGGACGTCGCGATGGAGTGGGCGGGGCCGTCCTCGCTGCTCGGCGACCAGCACCGGATGTCGGCGACCCAGATGTTCCTCAATTCCCAGTGCATGTCCATCGCAGGTGGTACCACCAATGTTCAGCTGAACATCATCGGCGAGCGGATCCTCGGGCTCCCGCGTGACCCCGAGCCCGGAAAGTGAGTTCTACTGTGTCGGATCAAATGCAGACCAACCGAACCTTCGTCGTCGGCGTCGGCATGACCAAGTTCGAGAAGATCGAGTCTCGTGACTGGCAGTACCCGGACATGGTGTCCGAGGCCGTGGGTGCCGCGCTCGCCGACGCCGGCGTCTCGTACGACCAGGTGCAGCGCGCCGCGGTCGGCTACGTCTTCCAGCCGTCGGCCGCCGGCCAGCGGGCGCTGTACGAGACGGGCCTGACCGGCATCCCGATCGTCAACGTCAACAACAACTGCGCCACCGGCTCGTCGGCGCTGATGATGGCCCGCGAGTGGGTGCAGGGCGGCATCGTCGACGTCGCGCTCGCGGTGGGCTTCGAGAAGATGACCAAGACGGCCCTCACCGGCACCGGCGAGGTGCCCAAGGTCTCCACGCTCGACGACCACCTCGAGGTCATGACCGCCAAGCACGAGTGGGGTCGCGGCCCGATGACGGCGCAGCTGTTCGGCAACGCGGCGCTCGAGCACATGGAGCGCTACGGCACCACCGTCGAGCAGATCGCGTCCGTCGCGGTGAAGAACCACAAGCACTCGGTGAACAACCCGTACGCGCAGTTCCGTGACGAGTACACGCTGGCGCAGGTGTTGGACGACAAGATGATCCACGCCCCGCTCACCCGCTCGCAGTGCTCGCCCACCTCGGACGGTGCGGGCGCCGCGATCGTGGTCAGCGAACGCTTCGTGCGCGAGCACGGCCTCGAGGACCAGGCGATCGAGATCGTCGCCCAGGCGCTCACCACCGACACCGCGGAGGCGTTCGCGGAGCAGTCGATGATCGACGTGGTCGGGGCCCCGATGACGCGGGCCGCGGCCGAGCAGGTGTTCGCCGAGTCCGGCCTCACCATCGAGGACGTCGACGTCATCGAACTGCACGACTGCTTCGCGATCAACGAGATCATCACGTACGAGGGCCTCGGCCTGTGCGGCGCGGGCGAGGGCGGCAAGCTCGTCGAGTCCGGCGCCACCACCTACGGCGGCCAGTGGGTCGTCAACCCGTCCGGCGGGCTGATCTCGAAGGGGCATCCGCTCGGCGCCACCGGCCTGGCGCAGTGCGCCGAGCTGACCTGGCAGCTGCGCGGCCAGGCCRACGCCCGCCAGGTCGACGGCGCCCGCGTGGGCCTGCAACACAACCTCGGCCTCGGTGGCGCGTGCGTGGTCACGCTGTACCGGGCCGGCACCATCTCGAAGGAGTCTCAGTAAGCATGCCGATCGATGTGGCGGCCGCACTGGCCGCCGAACCCACTGTCCGCGAGGCCAACTGGACCGAGCGCGACGTGCTGCTCTACCACCTGGGCCTGGGTGCCGGTGTGAACTCGCTGGATCCGGCCGAGCTCGGCTGGGTCTACGAGAAGGGCCTGCGGGTGCTGCCGACGTTCGCCATGGTCGCCGGCCAGGGCGTCTCGGCCGGCAACCTGAAGCCTGCCGGGATGAACATGCCGGGCATCGACATCGACCTGCGCAAGATCCTGCACGCCGGGCAGTCGCTGACCGTGCACGCCCCGATCCCCGCGAACGGCGCGGCCCGGGTCTCGTCCCGGGTGGCGAACGTGTGGGACAAGGGCAAGGCCGCGATGATCGTGCTCGAACAGGCCGCCGCCGACCTCGACGGAAACCCGTTGTGGACCACCGAGATGCAGATCTGGGCCCGCGGCGAGGGCGGTTTCGGCGGCGACGCCGGACCCGAGGCCTCCGCGGCCGTACCCGAGCGTGCGCCCGACGCGGTGCTGGTGTCGGCGACCAGCCCGCAGCAGGCGCTGGTGTACCGGCTCAGCGGCGACATGAACCCGCTGCACGCGGACCCCGCGTTCGCGAAGATGGCCGGCTTCGAGCAGCCGATCCTGCACGGGCTCGCGTCGTTCGGCATCGTCTGCAAGGCGGTCGTGGACGGGCTGCTCGACGGCGACCCGTCGCGGGTGCGCAGCCTGTCGGTGCGCTTCGCGGGGTCGGTGTACCCGGGCGAGACGATCGAGACCTCCGTCTGGCGGGACGGGGACAGCCTGACCCTGCTCGCGACCTGTCCGGAACGGGACGGCTCGACCGTGCTGACCCACGCAACCATGGAGGTTCGGTCTTGAACGTCGGAGAGCACCCCACCGCCCAGACCCACGCACACGGGACGGTGCTGACGTCGGCGCCGCAGGACGCGCCGGTGGACCGGGCGACCGCCGCGGCCCGCCGCGTGATCGACGCGATGCTGCGCACCGACCGGGGCAATGCCAACCTGGACCGGGTCGCGGAGGAGCTCAACAGCATCGCCGACCATCTCGAGGAGCACGCTCCCGAGGTGGCGGAACGGCTCATCGACATGTGGGGTGGCGAGGGCGTCACGCGCCACGACCCGGTGACCGGACCGGAGAACGCGATCGCGCCGCCGCTGGTACTGGCGGGACTCGATGACGGCTCGGTGCAGGGCGTCGTCACGCTGACCCTGCCGTACCAGGGACCTCCCGGGTGCGTGCACGGCGGCGTCTCGGCGCTGATCCTCGACCACGTGCTCGGCGTCGCGAACGCGTGGGGCGGCAAGGCAGGCATGACCGCGCAGCTGAACGTGCGGTACCACCGCCCGACCCCGCTGTTCGAGCCGCTGACGATCACCGGCAAGCAGATATCGGTGGAGGGTCGCAAGATCCACACCGTCGGCGACATCAAGACGGAGGCCGGCGACGTGTGCGTCTCGGTCGAGGGTCTGTTCATCGACGCGGCGGTGCCGCGCCCCCGCTGACCCACCCCCACACCCGACCGAATGTCGCATTCGTTCAGTTCAGATGAACGAATGCGACATTCGGTCGACCGGAGCGAGCCGAAGTTTCTGTTGCAGAGGAGTGCGAGCATGGGCAAGTTGGCCGGACGGGTCGCCATCGTCACCGGTGCGGGCATGGGCATCGGCCGCGGCGTCGCGGGTGCGCTGGCCCGCGAGGGCGCGGACGTGCTGGTCGCGGAGATCGACGACCGCGCGGGCGCCGACACCGCAAAGTGGCTGCGCGACGAGTGGGGCGTGCGGGCGAGGTTCGTGAGCACCGACGTCACGGAGCAGGACCAGGTGCACGCGATGGTCGACGCGGCGGTCGAGGAGTTCGGCCGGCTCGACATCCTGGTCAACAACGCTTGGCGCACACTCGGGTACGACCGCCTGGAGAGGACCGACGCGGAGAGTATGCGGGCCGGTTTCGACATGGCCGTGATGGCCGCGTTCTGGTCGATGCAGCGTGCATTTCCGGAACTCGCGAAGCACGGCACCGGGCGCGTGGTCAACATGTGCAGTCTCAACGGCGTCAATGCGCACATGTACTCCGTGTCCTACAACGCGGCCAAGGAGGCTCTGCGCACCCTCACCCGCACAGCTGCCCGGGAGTGGGCACCGAAGCAGGTGTGCTGCAACGTGATCTGCCCCGGCGCGCAGAGTGCGGCCTACCAGCGGGTGGCCGATGCCAATCCTCAGATGGCCGCGTCGATGGCCTCGGCCAACCCGATGGGACGCATCGGCGACCCGCTCGACGACATCGGTCCGGTGGTGGCGTTCCTGGCGAGTGACGAGTCGCGGTACGTCACCGGGAACACGATGTTCGTCGACGGCGGCGGACACATCAACGGTGTGCAGTGGGCGCCGCAGGTGGACTGAATCGTCATCCCGACCCGATTCGCGATGCGGTCACGGCGGTCGGCGCGGATACTCGAATCKACGGACGACAATCGTGACGAGGACGACCGGTGAGGAGCTGCTCGATGGACGGAGAAGGCGGAGGTACTCCCTCTCAGCTGATCGACGCGAGAATCCAGGAGTTGGACGACTGGCGGGGCGAGACACTCGACCGGATCCGGCGTCTCATCCACCAGGCCGACCCCGACGTGGTGGAGGAGTGGAAGTGGCGAGGGGTCCCGGTGTGGTCGCACGCCGGCATGATCTGCACCGGTGAGACGTACAAGAGCGCGGTGAAGGTGACCTTTGCCAAGGGCGCGTCGTTGGCCGACCCGGCCTCCCTCTTCAATTCCAGCCTCGAAGGCAACACCAGGCGTGCCATCGACTTCCATGAGGGCGATGTTGTCGACGAAGAGGCATTGAAGGCACTCGTTCATGCCGCCGTGGCACTGAACACGTCGTCGGCAGGCACGCGCCGCGGGAAGTGATGCGATTCGCGCCATTCGGCGGTCACTGGGCGTCGGACAGGCACTCGCTCGTGACCTGACGCCAGTGCCGCTGATGTGGCGGTCTCCGATGGGAGCGCCGTTTCGGCCGGTCGGTGGGCGCAGGTGACATGGCGCCCACCGACATCGGACGGGTGACGATCAGCCGCAGCCGAGCGTCAGACCAGGGCCTTGGCCTTGAGCTGCTCGAACTCGGCCTGCGTGATGGTGCCCGCGTCGAGCAGTGTCTTTGCCTCGGCGATCTGGGCCGCCCCGGACTGGCCGGCGACCTCGCGGATGTAGCTGTCGGCGGCCTGCTTGGCCTCGACGTTTGCCTCGCGGTTCCGCTCCGCGATGCCCTTGCCGCGGGTGAGCAGGTAGACGAAGGCAGCCAGGTACGGCAGGAGGATCAGGAAGATGATCCACAGGACGCGGGCAACGCCCGACATCTTTCGATCGCGGAACAGGTCGGTGAGGACCTGGAACAGGACCAGCAGGTAAGCGACAAACGCGAAAACCAAGAGCGTGTACCAGAGCAGATCCCAGATCGAATCCATCACAGTGAGATTCCCCCTTCAGGTGCGTGTCCCGGATTCGGGACGGTGACCGCAGCTAATTCGTAGCAGACTCTTCGGCGGGCGCCCACCTCAGCCGTCCTGCAGGGGTGAGATCAGCCGTTGCGCCTGTTCGTCAGCAGCTCCGCAAGGTGGACGCCGCGGCGGCCCGCCAACTGGTCTGCCTGGGTTCGACACGAGAAACCGTCCGCCAGCAACACCACGTCGGGACCCGACTCGCGCAGCGCCGGGAGCAGAGCATTCTCCGCGACCGCGACCGAGACGTCGTAGTGCCCACGTTCCATGCCGAAGTTCCCGGCCAGGCCACAGCATCCGGCCAGTTCGGTGATGCTCGCACCGGACCGTTCCAACAGTCGCCGGTCCGCCTCGAAACCCATCACCGCGTGTTGGTGACAGTGCGGTTGCACCACTACGCGCGCGCCGTCCAGTCGCGGCGGCGACCACGGCTCGCCATCGGGTCCGACTGTGGCGGTGAGGAACTCGGCCAGGGTGTGAGTCGATGTGGCGACCAGGCGTGAGCGCGGGTCGTCGGGCAGCAGTTCGAGCAGGTCGGAGCGCAGCACCGCGGTGCACGACGGCTCGAGTCCCACGATCGGACGACCGGCCCGCACGTGTGGCTGCAGCTGGTCGAGTGTGGCGGTGAGTTGTCTTCTCGCCCCGTCCAACTGGCCGGTACTTATCCAGGTGAGCCCGCAGCATGCCGCACGCTCGGTGACCAGCACCCGGTACCCGGCATCCTCGAGCAGGGCGACCGCTGCCCTCGCGACGGCCGGCGAGAAGGCGTCGGTGAAGGTGTCGATCCACAGCAGCACCTCGGTGCCGCGGCCCGGCGAATCGCCCCTGCGCCCCCACCACTTCCGGAATGACTGCGGCGCCAACGCCGGAACGTCGCGGCGCGGGTCGATGCCGGCCAACCGGAGAGCGACGCGGCGTACCGGCGCGAGTCCCGTGGCCGTGTTGGCGAGTGCGGGCGCCCGGGCGCCGAGGCGGGTCCACAGCGGGAGCCGGCCCAGGGTGTAGTGCGCGGCCGGGCGCCTGCGGCCCTTGTACTTTCGGTACAGCGACTCCGACTTGTAGGCCGCCATGTCCACCCCGGCGGGGCAGTCCGAGGCACAGGCCTTGCAGGACAGGCACAGGTCCAGCGACTCGGCGAGTTCAGGGGCGTCGAATCCGGCGGTCACCAGCGTCCCGTTGAGCACCTCCTGCAGCACCCGGGCCCGGCCGCGGGTGCTGTCCTTCTCGTCCCGGGTGGCCAGGAACGACGGGCACATGAACCCGCCCGCGGCGGAGTTGTCGGCGCGGCACTTCCCGATGCCCACGCAACGGTGCACGGCGGTCGTCAGGTCGCCACCCTCCTCGCGGAGGGCGAGGCCACCGGCCGTCGGCACGCTCCGCACGCCGGCCAGCCGCAGGTGCGCATCCACGGCGTCGGGTCGGACCACCACGCCGGGGTTGAGCAGGCCGTCGGGGTCGAACAGGTCCTTGAACCCGGCGAACGCCGACAACGCGGCGGGGGAGTACATCAACGGCAGCAGCTCCGAGCGTGCGCGACCGTCGCCGTGCTCGCCGGACATCGAACCGCCGTGCGAGGCAACGAGAGTGGCGGCGTCCACGAGGAAAGCACGAAACCGCGCCGGCGCGTCCGCGATGGGCAGGTCCAGCCGCACGTGCACGCAGCCGTCGCCGAAGTGGCCGTAGAGCAACCCGTCCACGCCGTGCTCGCGGGTCAGGTCCTCGAACTCGCGCAGGTAACGGCCGAGCCGGTCCTGCGGGACCGCGGCATCCTCCCAGCCGGGCCACGCGGGGTGCCCGTCCCGGGTGCGTCCGGACAGCCCGACGCCGTCCGCTCGGATCCGCCACAGTGCCGCCGACTCCGCGCCCGTCGCCAGCACCCGGGTGTCCACCGCGCCGGCCGCCCGGCAGACGGCGGCCGCCCGGTCCAGGGCCTCCGCGGCCGTGTCGCCGGCCATCTCGACGAACAGCCAGCCGGCGCCGCGCGGCAGGTCGGGCACGGTGCCGTGGTGCCGGCGCACCACGTCGACCAGGCGGGCGTCGATGCCCTCGACGGCCAGGGGCTGCGCGGTGAGCAGAGCGGGCACGTCGTCCGCAGCGGAGGGCATGTCGGGGTAGCCGAGGACGGCCAGCGCCGTCGCGGCCGGTACCGGGACCAGGTCCACGGTGGCGTCGAGGATCAGCCCGCAGGTGCCCTCGGTGCCGACGAACGCCCGGGCCAGTCGGTGGCCGCGCTCGGGCAGCAGGTGTTCGAGCGAGAAGCCGGAGACCTGCCGGTCGAAGCGGCCCAGTTCGGTCCGGAGCACGGCCAGGTTGGCCGTGACCAGCCGGTCCAGCCCGGGCACGGCGCCGAGGTCGTCGCCCAGGGTGCGCGGCTTGCCGGTGCCGTCCAGGATCCGCAGGCTGCGCACGTTGTCGGAGGTGCGACCCCACGCCACCGCGCGGGGCCCGCAGGCGTTGTTGCCGATCATGCCGCCGAGGGTGCACCGGTCCTGGGTGGACGGGTCCGGACCGAACCGGAGTCGGTGCGGCGCGGCCGCCCGCTGCAGTGCGCCGAGCACCATGCCGGGCTGGACCACCGCGGTCCGGGACCCGGGGTCGAGTTCGAGGATCCGGCCCAGGTGGCGGCTGAAGTCGAGCACCAGTCCGGGGCCGATGGCGTTGCCCGCCACCGAGGTTCCCGCTCCTCGCGCGGTGATCGGGAGGCCGTGTTCGCGGCCGAGGTCGAGGGTGGCGGCGACGTCCTCCGCGGAGCGCGGGAACACCACCGCGGCCGGGACCACCCGGTAGTTCGAGGCGTCGGAGGAGTACTCCGCGCGGCGCCGGGTGGCGTCGTCCACCTCGCCCGCGATGCGCGTGCGCAGAGTTGCCACCGCCGAGGTCAGTTCGGGGGTACCGCCGGAGTGCGACACAGTGCCGATACTACGGCCATCGCGCGGCCCGAGGGCGCCGGTGGGAGGACGGCCTGCGGCACGAGGGTGCCGCCGGGCGGGCGCCGCGATGGCGCAGGCAAACCGGACACGGGCCACGCGGATGACTGACGCGCATCGACTTGTAGTGTTAGACACAATGATWAGATGAATATCGTCAGGTCCGGTTTGGCTACCTTCGACATCGTCGAGCTGATCGCCCCTTGGCGCGCCACCGTCATGCAGATCGCACAGCGTGCCTCGGTGTTGTTGTCCGAGAAGTTGATCCAGAACGGACGGTGACCTACCAGGTCGGCGGCGACGGTGGCGGCGAGGGTGGCGTCGGCAAGATTTCGAGAAGCCCGGTTCGAGCGACGTGAACGATGCATGATGTCTGCGGTCTGTGCGTACGTGCACGACTGAAGAGCCCGACAGTCGGCTCGAAACGGACAATCCTCGAGAAATGGACATGCTGTGAGAACCTCCCGTATGAACGTCGCCCGCATCGGTGCCGTTGGCGGCTTCGCCGCGCTCGCATTGGTCGTGAACCCTGCCCTCGGCTCCGCCACCGTCACCGGTACCGCCGCCGTGACGACCCACGACAACACGATCACAGTCGCGTTCACCGGGGTCGGCTCGCCGACGCTGGTCGGCTGCTGGGCCGAGGTGGTGGATGCCAGGGGCAACCAGGTCGCAGGCAACGTGGCGTATCTGACCGGAGGTCAGGGGTCCTACGTCTCGGAGAAGTTGCCGAACGGGAAGTACACCGTCAGGGCCGTCTGCCTCGACGACGGCGGAGCGACGACATTCACCCCCGTCGGCGGTCAGTCGGTGACGCTGGACGAGGGCCGGACCGGAGTTGTCAGCTTCGGCAGCGTGACGTTGGATTTCGGTAACGGCAGCGTCGGGCAGTCCCTCGGCAGCTGACGGCAGGGATATGCAGCAGTCGCCGTGGGTGCTTGGCGAGGTCGACACGACACGGCAGGTGGGTCATTCACCAACGCCCGTCGACCCTGACTGCCGACACTGACGGGTTTGCCGCGGGACGGCGCCGGTCCTATCTGCCTCACGGGCGCGCAGCGCATCGAGCGGATCGGTGCCGTCCCGTCGCCCTCGGGGGCCGGCGCTCTCTGGTTCGGTGAGCCGACCGGCGTCGGAGCGGGTCCACTCGCGGACTGCCCAGCGCTCGGCGATGGCCCACCGGCCGTCGCGGCGTTCCATCAGGTCCACGTAGCGGCAACCACTGGTGAAGTTGACCATGCCGGCACCCTCGGGGCCACCCCAATGCGTTGCGGTGGAGTAGGACTCGCTGATCGCCCAGTCGCCGTGGAGCTCCACCAGGTGGTTGCCGATGTGGTGCATGGTGCCACCGATGACGGACAGCTTGGGGTGCACCCACTCGATGAACTCCTCGACACTGCCGTCGAATCCGGTGTGGTGGTCGATGCCGTCCGGGTGGTACGCGCCGCGCACCAGGTCGTAGTCGAGGCGGTCGATGCCACGGCAGTACCGCATCACCACCTCGTAGATGGCCTGCTTGTCCAGCAGTTCGCCGAGCGCTCGCGCGTCGAAACCGTTGTCTGCCAGGGTCATGGATTCTGCCTCTCGTTCGGCCGACGCCTACGCGGTCGCCTGCGACTTCAGGCCTACCATCCAGTCGAGGAGTTCGGGAAGATCCTCTGCCGCGGTCTGGAACGCCGCGGGCCGGAACACGACCACGGTGGCGCCGGCGTCATGCCAGCGCAGTGCCTTCTCGCCGGTCGCGTCCAGGTCCACCTCGCCGCCCACCGTGCGTTCGGGGGTCACCGAGACCTGGATCCGCGGCGAGAGTGGGTCGCGTGCGTGCTCGGCGAAGCACTCGCGCAGCAGCGCAACGTCCTGCGGGAACGAGGCCATGTCGGTGGGGTTGACGGTCCACCCGTCGGCCACCCGGGCGATCCGGTCGAAGTTCCGCTTGCTGGGGCCGAACCCGAACAGCACCGGCACCCGCTCCTGGACCGGGAACGGCAGCGAGTGGAAGTCCTCGAACGCGAACTCGCGACCGGTGAAGGTGGCGGGTGCACGTGTCCACAGTTCGCGGCAGGCGCGCACCGTGTCCTCCATCCGGCCGAAGCGGGCGTCGAAGGGCATGCCCACGGCGTTGTACTCCGCCTCCTGCCAGCCGACGCCCAGGCCGATCGACACCCGGCCGCCGGACAGCGCGTCCAGGGTGGCGAGCTGCTTGGCCAGCAGCGCCGGAGGTCGTACCGTGGCGATCAGTACGGAAACCCCCAGCCGGGCACGCTCGGTGACGGCAGCGACGGCCGAGAGCAGCGAGACCGGCTCGTACCAGGGCTGGTCGAGGGCGAACGGAAATCCGTGTGCGGAAACGCGTTCGGCGTGCGCAGTCGCATTGAAGCCGAGATGATCCCCGGTGGAGATCAGGTCGACTCCGGTGCGGTCGGCCAGCGCGGCCAGCTCGATCACCGGCCGGATCGCGCCGCCGAAGAGCTTCTCGGCCTCCAGGACGTTGAGCCCTACCTGCATGCCCGGTCCCTCAGTCCCGGTGCAGCGGTCGTCGGGCGTGCTCGGTGAGGTCACCGGTGTGGTCGATGCAGCACAGCCGCTGGGTGAATCGCCACCGCCCGTCGACGAGCGCGAACCTGTCGAAGTAGCGGCCGGTGAGGATCGGCTGCAGCGAGAGGTTCCCGGCCGCCTGCAGCACCGTGACATAGGCCAGCGAGGAGGCCTCGGTGTTGCTGTCCGCCACGGTGATCCGCACGTTGGTGGTGACATGCTTGGTGCGCGGCGAGGCCGGGTCGCCGTGCATCTTGATGAACGCCTCGTTGGCCGCGCGCACGGCGCGAGCGTCCCGGTCGATGGGTGTGCCGACCGGGACGCCCGCGCCGTCGCACTGGCCGTAGACGGCGTCGGCGAACAGCTCCGACACCTCGGCCAGCGCGCCGAGGTCGACCAGGTGCGAGTACTGGAAGATCAGGTCGCGGATCGCCTCGGTCGCGGCCAGCCGCTCGATCGTGTGCCGGATGTCCACCGTGGCCCTACAGCGCGATCTTGCCGCGGGCCATCTTGCCGGTCGCGTTGCGCGGCAACGGCTCGGTGGTCAGGCGCCACCGGGACGGCACCTTGAAGTAGGACAGCCGCTCGGCCGCGAACTGCCGCAGCTCGTCCTCGTTCACCGTGCCGCCGTTGGCGACCACCACGATCGCGGCAACCTCCTGGCCGAGGTCGGGGTGCGCCTCGCCGACGACCGCGCACTCGACCACGTCGGGATGCTCGTCGAGGCACTGCTCGATCTCGGTGGGGTAGATGTTCTCGCCGCCGCGCAGGATCAGGTCGGAGCGCCGTCCGGTGAGGCTCAGCCGGCCGTCCACCACCTTGCCGAAGTCGCCGGTGTGCAGCCAGCGGCCCTTGTCGATGGACGAGGCCGTCGCCTCCGGGTTCTGCCAGTAGCCGAGCATGACGTACGGGCTCCGCACGCACACCTCGCCCTCGACGCCGTCGGCGACCTTCTCTCCCAGCGGGTCCCGGATCTCCAGCGCGACACCGAAGACGGGCCGGCCGAGGGTGCCCGGGAACGAGTCGATGTCGGCCGGGAGGGCGACGGCGATGGCGGTGCCACACTCGGTCAGGCCGTAGCTGTCGACCAGGGCGTCGTGCGCGAACGGCACCTCCTCGCGCAGTCGCTCCTTGAACGCCACCGAGGACGGGGCCGAGGCCAGGGAGAACGCGGTCAGCGACGAGGTGTCGTACTTGCGGACATTGCCGTGCTCGATCAGCCGCGACGCCATCGTCGGCACCGCGCCCCAGTTGGTGACCCGCTCCCGCTCGACGAGGCCGAGGACCCGGTCCACGTCGAAGGCGCCCTGGTAGAGGACCACGGCGCTGCCCGTCGCCAGCCGCGGCACCACGAGGTTGTGGAGGCTGGCGATGTGGAAGAGGGGGGAGGTCAGCAGGTAGCGCAGATCGCTCGGCACGGCCAGGTCGTAGTCCCGGCCGGTGAAGGCGAGTGCGAGTGCGTCGCTGTAACGGTGGTAGTCGGACACCGCCAGCAGGTTGCGCTGGGAGTGCAAGGCGCCCTTGGGCTTTCCGCTGGTTCCGCTGGTGAACAGGATGACCGACGGGTCGTCCTCGCCGACCTCGGTGACCGTCAGCTCGCTGCCCGCGCGGGACGCGATCAGCCGCGGCATGTCCTCTTCCATGGTGACAACCGGGACGTCGGTGTCAGCGTCGGCCAGCAGCGCGGCACGCTTGGCGTCGGCGATGACCACGTTCGGGGTGCTGAGCTGGAGGCCGTACTCGATCTCGCGCGGCACCCACCAGGCGTTGAGGCCGACCGTGACGGCGCCGAGCGCCTGGGTTGCCCAGAACGCGACGACCCACTCGATGGTGTTGGCGGCGAGGATCGCGACCCGGTCACCGGCGCCGACGCCGTAGTCCTCGCGCAGCACCGCGGCGAATGCAGCGACCGCGTCGGCGTGCTCGGCGAAGGACATCCGGCGGTCCGCGGTGACCAGGTAGTCGCGGTTGCCGTACGCGACGGAGGCGCTGAGCAGCTCGTGGACCGCCCGGCCGCGGTGACGCATGACGGGCATCCGGGCGCCGAGCACGTCTTCCTCGACGAGCTCGAACGGGGCGTCCGGTCCGGTCAGTCGGGTCATGACGGAGGCCACGAAGGCCTGCTGGTCAGCGGCAGTGGTCATAGGTGGAAGTGCCTTTCTCGAGCGCGCGAACTGCACAGAACATGTCACGGGTACCCACCCGTGCGGAAGGCTTTTCCACTGACCGGGACTCGGCCCGCTGGCCCGCGCACGGCGTCGATAGCGTCGGGACAAATTGCAGTACGAGGAGTTGTCATGACCGATCTCGACCCGCCCAGGCTCAAGGCGCCGGACCCGTTGGCCCCCGCGGCGTCGGGTCCGCCGACCCGGCGCAACCGCGCCGTCGAGGCCGCGACGTTCGAGGGCCTGACCCCGAAGGGGTTGATGACCGACGAGTTCATCGATTTCCATCGTAGGCCCGTGTCGGGCCGAGTCGGCATGACGACGCAGGACAGGTGCATGTGCGCCGTCTACGGTGGCACCCACTGCGTACTCAACCCGAAGCCCGCCAACCACCCGGTGCCCGCGTGATGACGGGCGCAACCGAGGTCACCAGTACAGGAGTCAAGTTGGAACGCGCCACCATCGCCGAAATGCTGCTGGACCGCCTAGGCGACCAGCGCCTGGGCGTGCGCACCCGTGAGCAGGACTGGACCTGGGACGAGGTGGTCCGCGAGTCGGCCGCCCGCGGCGCCCTGGCCAAGTCGCTGCGCCGCGAGGGACCCTTCCACATCGGTGTCCTGCTCGAGAACGTGCCGGACTTCCTGTTCTGGCTCGGCGGCGCGGCACTGTCCGGCGCCACGATCGTCGGCATCAACCCGACCCGCGGCGCGACCGAACTCGAGGCCGAGATCCGGTACGTCGACTGCCAGTTGATCGTCACCGACGCGGCCGGCATGGCGAAACTGCGTGAGCTGGACCTCGGGCTGGAGCCGGACCGGTTCCTGCTGGTCGACGACCCGGCGTACTCCTACCGGCTGGCCGCGCACACGGTGGACCGGCCGGTGATCGAGCCGGACGTCGACGAGTCCACGCTGATGTTGCTGCTGTTCACCTCCGGCACCACCGGCATGTCGAAGGGCGTCAAGTGCAGCCAGGGCCGGCTGGCCCGGCTCGCCTACTCGAACTCCGTCAAGTACGGGCACGTCCGGGAGGACGTGGACTACTGCTGCATGCCGCTCTTCCACGGCAACGCGCTGATGGCGCTGTGGGCGCCGGCGCTGGCGAACGGCGCAACCGTGTGCCTGACCCGGAAGTTCTCGGCCTCCGGGTTCCTGCCGGACGTCAAGTTCTACGGCGCCACCTTCTTCACCTACGTCGGCAAGGCGCTCGGCTACCTGATGGCGACGCCGGAGACGCCGAGCGACATCGACAACACCCTGGTCCGGGCGTTCGGCACCGAGGCCTCGCCCGAGGACAAGGTCGAGTTCGTCCGCCGCTTCGGCGCCGAACTGTTCGAGGGCTACGGCTCGAGCGAGGGTGCCGGGTCCGTCAAGCTCGACCCGGCGGCCCCGGAGGGCGCGCTCGGCCGGCCCGCGCACGAGGGCATCGCGGTGGTGAACCCGGAGACCCGGGAGGAGTGCGCCCGCGCGATCCTCGACGAGCACGGCCGGGTGCTGAACCCGGACGCGGCGATCGGCGAGATGATCAACAAGGAGGGCGCCCGCGCCTTCGAGGGCTACTACAAGAACGACGTCGCGGACGCCGAGCGGATCAGGCACGGCTGGTACTGGACCGGCGATCTCGGCTACGTCGACGAGGCAGGCTTCCTGTACTTCGCCGGCCGCAAGGGCGACTGGATCCGCGTCGACGGCGAGAACACCTCCGCGTTGATGATCGAGCGGGTGCTGCGCAGGCATCCGGCGGTCATCGCGACCGGCGTGTACGCGATTCCGGACTCGCGCTCCGGCGACCAGGTGATGGCCGCGATCGAGGTGGCGGACCTGGAGAAGTTCGACGCGGCCGAGTTCGCGTCCTACCTGGACGGGCAGGCGGACCTGGGCAGCAAGGCGACGCCGCGGTTCCTGCGGGTGTCGACGAACCTGCCGGTGACCGGCTCGAACAAGGTGCTCAAGCGCGAGTTGCAGGCCGAGAAGTGGCGCACCGGGGAACCGGTGTACCGCTGGGAGGGACGCGGCGGCGTCGAGTACCGGGCGATGACCGAGGATGACAAGACCGCACTGGAGGCCGAGTTCGACAGCTTCGGCCGCCAGCGCTTCCTGTAGGCGCTCCGCGCCTGTGCGCCGCTCTGGTAGCTGGAGCTACCAAGAGTGCGCACAGGCGGCGGAGCCGCCTCGCCCGACGAGAGGATGTCCCGTTGAAGCTCGGCGTAGTGGTTCCGGTGGAGTTAGGCGTGGCCGGGGACCCGGACCGGATGCTCGAATTCGCCCGCGCGGCAGAGTCACTGGGCTTCGACGAGATCTCCGCGGTCGAGCACGCCGTGGTCATCGGCGACACGGGCAGCGAGTACCCGTACTCGCCGACGGGCAAGTCGCACCTGCCCGACGACTGCCCGTTGCCGGACCCGCTGGAGCTGCTGTCCTTCGTGGCGGGCGCGACCAGGACGCTGGGGCTCGCGACCGGGGTCCTGGTGCTGCCGAACCACAACCCGGTGGTGCTGGCCAAGCGGCTGGCGACGCTGGACCGGCTCTCCGGCGGCCGGCTGCGGATCTGCCTCGGCATGGGGTGGATGCGCGAGGAGGTCGAGGCCTGCGGCGGCGACTTCGAGCGCCGCGGCAAGATGGCCGACGAGGCGGTCGCGGTGATGCGGGCGCTGTGGTCCGGAGGGGCGGACGGCGTCGACTTCGACGGCGAGTACTACCGGTTCGCGCGGGCGTACTCGTACCCGAAGCCGGTGCGTGAGTCGGGGGTGCCGCTCTACATCGGCGGGCACAGCAAGGCGGCGGCGCGTCGGGCGGGACGCCTCGGCAACGGTTTCCAGCCGCTCGGGCTCGGCGGGGACGACCTGGACGCGGCGGTCGCGTTGATGCGGTCCGCCGCGTCGGACGCCGGCCGCGACCCGGCCGAGGTGGCGCTCGTACTCGGCCACGTGCTGCCGAGGATGGACGAGTCGAAGATCGAGTGGGCGAACTCGCTCGGCTCGGACCGGATCCTGCTGTCGGCCTCGCGCCGCGCGACGACCTTCGAGGCGGTCCTCGACGAGATGGCGGAGTGCTCGGCCCGGCTCGGCCTGTCCTGACCCGCGTTTCGGCAGGATCAGCCCCGGAAAGCGGGGGTCATCCTCCGAAACCGCCTGCCCCGTCACTTGTCCCGGGGGCCGCCGCCGCCCCGGCTCGCGCGCCAGGCCGCGACCGCCTCGTCGGCGTCGACGGTGTGGACCGGCACCAGGGGCCCGCTCGGCGCGAGCAGGTGGGCGGCGATGCGGCGGTTGAGGTCGGCGACAACCTCGCGCACCGCCGACTCCGTCGGCAGGTCCGCGACCGTGTGGGGCACCCGCTGGACCTCGCGTCGTAGCTGAAGTGACGGCGGCAGCAGCGCCTCCGTCGACAGACCCTCGCGCCTCAGCTTGTTCTTCACCCACCACAGTTCGTCGTCGTCACCGAGGTGGGGGATCGGCTGTCCGGCACCCGGCAGGTTGTCGAACTCGCCGCGTTCCTGCGCGACACGGATCTGCCGCTCCACCCACGACTCGAAGGGGACGTCCGGGGGCTTCCGTTCGGTCATGGCCCCATTGTCCGCCTCCGCGGCAGGTCACCCGAGTATCCGGCGCAGCTGCCGGGCCTGGGCGGCGAGCCGGCCGTCGTCGGTGAACAGTTCGGTCTCGTCGACGCACAGCGTGTCGGTCGCCCACACGGTGCGGTGCCGGAGCCGGTGCCACGGCGAACCGGAGCGGACGGTCGGCACGAAGTGCGCGCTGTACTCGGCGGTGGGGATGGGGACCGGAGTGGTCCGGGTGGCGTAGAGCGCGGGCGGAAGGGCGTCGAGCAGCACCGCGGCGAGCTCGGCCCCGGTGAACCCGATCGGTGGATCGAGGCGGATCCAGACGTCGAACTCGGGGACGTCGCCGCCGGCGAACGGCCGCGCGTCGTTGATCGGCCGGATGTCGAGGTGCTGGGAGAACGGGACGAAGTCGACCGGAATCCGCAGGCGCTCGGTGGCCTCGGGGGCGGTGGGGCTCGGCTCGACCACCGAGGCGGGCAGTGTCACCGCGCCCGGGTCCCGGGTCAGCCGCACCAGCGCGAGCGCCGCGTCGGACAGGGAGACCAGCGAGCTCACGGTGCGCCCGCCGTGCTCACGACCGGTCGTCAGTTCCGCCGGGCCGGGCGGGACGGGCCGGGTGAAATGCGCACTGACCGCGGCCGGCACGGCTCCCGTGGCCTCGGCGGCCGCCCGGAGCATCGTCGCGACGACGAGCCCGCCGTGGATGCCGTCGAAACTGCGCCAGCTGGAATCGAACTCGACGCTGTACGTGGGTGCGGTGGTCGAGGTCATCGCCTTGCCTCCGGATCGTGGGTGGGAGAGTTCATGCCGGCCGAGGCGAGCGCCGCGACGACGGCCACCGCGACGATCAGCCACCACGCCGTCCGGAACGCGCTGTGGGTGGCGTCGTAGCCCGCGGCAGGGTCGACGGTGAGGACGGCGACGAGCAGACTCACCCCGAGAACCGAGCCGATCTGCCTGGTCATGTTGACGACGGCGCTTCCGGTGGCGGCGCGGTCCGGTGGCAGGGTCGCGGTGGCCGCGGACAGGATGGTCGGCAGGGCAAGTCCCACACCAATTCCGGCGATCAGCCAGCCCGGCAGGATCTGCGTCGCGTAGCTCGGGTCGGGGCCGACGGAGACGAGGATCAGCGCGGTGCCCGCGGCCCACAGCGCGCACCCGGCGGCGGCGAGGGTGCCGGGTGCGTACCGCTTCGAGAGCCGCTGGCCCACCACTGCGAACACCGGGACGAGCAGGGGGCCGGGCGCGATGGCCAGCCCGGTACGCAGGGCCGAGTAGTCCCAGACCTGTTGCAGCCACAGGATGTTCGCCAGCAATCCGGCCGCGAAGGCGGCACTGAAGGCCAGCGCGGTCGCGTTCGACCACGCGAACGTGCGTACCCGGAGCAGTGCCGGCTCGATCAGCGGCGCCGGGCGCCGGGTGTTGCGCAGCCAGAACCCCGCGACCGCCACGAGGGCGCCCACGAAGGCGCCGAGGATCCGCGGATCGGTCCACCCCCAGTCGGGACCCTGGACCAGGCCGAGGGACAGCGCGCCGATGCCGCCGGTCAGCAGGGCCGCGCCGAACAGGTCGAGCGGGCGGTCGTCGGGGTCCGGGTGGGTGGCCGGCACGATCCGGGTCGCGGCCACCAGGAAGGCGATGCCGATCGGGACGTTGATCAGGAACACCCAGCGCCACGACGCCTCGACCAGGAGCCCGCCGACCACCGGACCGAGCGCTGCCGCCGCGGCGCCGGATGCTGCCCAGATCCGAACCGCCCCTGCGCGTTTCGCCTCGGGAACCGTGCTGACCAGCAGGCCCAGGCTCGACGGCGTCAGGGCCGCGGCACCCACCGCCTGGAGCAGCCGGGCGACGACGAGAAGCCAGAGCGTCGGGCTCAGCGCGCAGGCCGCGCTGGCGGCGGTGAACAGCGTGAGGCCGAGGAGGAAGCCGCGTCGCCGGCCCACCCGGTCGGCCCACCGCCCCATCGGGACGAGCAGCGCCGCGAACACGATCGCGTAGCCGTTGAGAACCCAACTCAGTTGGCCGAGTGAGTGTCCGGGGTAGCTCTCGGCGATGTCGTCGAACGCGACGTTCACGACGAACAGGTCGAGGCTGGCGACGAAGGCCGCTCCCGACAGGACCGCGAGGAGTGGGCCGATCCGAGTGGGTGTGGGGGTCCGCGCCCCGACCACCTGACTATTGGTTTGCATAGTCAGCAACGTAGACACTGGCTATGCTTTTGGCAAGCCAGGGGTATGCTGGACGGCATGGATGCGGCACGGTTGGACGGATTTCTCGCGGATCGAGGGGCGTGGCAGGCCGGTTCGTACTGCTCGATCGGCCGGGCGATGGCGGTCGTCGGCACCCGTTCGGCGATACTTATCCTGCGTGAGGCCTACTACGGGACAACCAGATTCGACGACTTCGCGCGCCGCGTCGGCATCACCGAGGCGGTGGCGGCGTCCCGGCTGCGGGAACTGACGGCGGAGGGATTGTTCGAGCGCAGGCCGTACAAGGAGCCGGGGCAGCGGACGCGCTACGAGTACGTGCTGACGGAGAAGGGGCGGGACCTGCTGCCCGCCGTCCTGGCGCTGATGCAGTGGGGCGACAAGTACCTGCAGGGCGGGCACGGCGGCCCACTGGGGCTGCTCGACGACACGACTGGCGAGCGGGTTCGGGTGCAGGTGCGCAGCGAGTCGGGCCGCGAGGTTCCGCTGTCTGAGCTGCGGGTCGCCCCGAACGTCAGTGAGGAGCAGGTCGCGCGGGCGATGGACGCGTACCGGGCCGGCCGCGGGTCCGGAGTAGGGGCGTAGCTGACGGGCCCGTCAGGAGTGTTCGGAGACCAGCACCGCGCGGGTGCCCGGTTCGAGCGCCTGGAAGACGTGCGCGACATCGCCCGGGTACGAGATGTAGTCGCCCGGGCCGAGTTCCACCGGCTCGCCGGCGAGGCCGACCAGTGCGCGGCCGGCGCTGAGCACGACGTGCTCGACGACCCCGGGCGGGTGCGGATCGGACTCGCGCGCCGGACCCGGCTCGATCGTGAGGCGGTAGATGTCGCGGCGCGCGTTCGGCGGGCACGAGGCCACCAGGGTGGCCTGGTAGTCGGACCGTTCGGAGTGCACCGCGGGGCCCTCGTCGGCCCGGATCACCTGGACGCGCGGCCGCGGCGGGTCGATCAGCCGGGAGAACTGGATGTCGAGTGCCACGCAGAGCGCCCACAGGGTCTCCACGCTGGGGTTCCCGCTGCCGGACTCGAGCTGGGACAGGGTGGACTTGGCCACCCCGGCCCGGCGCGCCACCTCGGTGAGCGAGAGCCCGGCCCGCTCGCGTTCCTGCCGTAGCGAGGCCGCGATGACCGCCAGCGGCGCCTTGCCTCCCGATGTCATGCGTTCACTCTATCGGTCGATGCGTTCGGCTTGACGAACGAACCGCGGAGTGTTCATCATAAAGTCCATGCGTTCGACATGGCGAACACTTGACCGCGGCCTGCGGGCGGACATCGCGCTGGTGTGCCTGGCCGACGGTGTCGTCGGCATCTCGTACGGCGCGATCGCGGTCGGTCTCGGGTTCGAGCCGTGGCTGCCGGTGCTGATGGCGGTGCTGGTCCTCGCCGGGGCCTCGGAGTTCCTCTACCTCGGGATCGTCGCGGCCGGTGGCAGCCCGGTCGCGGCGATGGTCGCGGGCCTGCTGGTCAACGCGCGGCACCTGCCGTTCGGTCTGGCGGTCGGCGAGGTCACCGGGCGGGGCTGGCGACGGGTGCTCGGCAGCCACCTGCTCAACGACGAGAGCGTCGTCTTCGCGCTGGGCCAACCCGAACCCGCGCGCCGGCGCGCCGCCTTCTGGCTCGCCGGACTCGGGATCCTGATCTGCTGGCCGCTCGGCGCCCTCGTCGGTGCCGCGGCGGGCACCGTCATCGGGGACACCGACGTGTTCGGGCTCGATGCGATGTTCCCGACCGTGCTGCTGGCGCTGGTGCTCCCGGCCCTGCGGGACGTCGGCACGGCCAAGGCCGCCCTCGTCGGTGCCGCCGTGGCGGTGGCCGCCACGCCCTTTCTGCCGGCCGGGATCCCGGTGCTGGCGGCGCTGGTCGGGGTGGTCGCGGTGGTCGGGAAGAAGGCGGCGTTCCGGTGAATGCTTCTGTGGCGGTGATGATCACGGTGGCGCTGCTGGCCGCCGGGACCTTCGCCATCCGGTTCGCGGGCCCGGCGCTGCGGACCCGCGCGGGCGTTCCGGCACGGACCGAGAAGCTGATGGGCACCGCCGCGGTGGTGCTGCTGGTCGCGGTGGCGGCCACCTCCGCGCTGACCGAGGACCAGGGCGCGGCGGGCATCGCCCGGCCCGTCGGGGTACTGGTCGGGGGCGTACTGGCCTGGCGCAAAGCGCCTTTCGTGGTGGCGGTCGTC
The DNA here is from genome assembly GCF_056401315.1 of Rhodococcus sp. P4_F5. Lineage (NCBI taxonomy): Bacteria > Bacillati > Actinomycetota > Actinomycetes > Mycobacteriales > Nocardiaceae > Rhodococcus > Rhodococcus sp. P4_F5. Next base: position 32,978 of record NZ_JBFUJP010000016.1, read on the forward strand.
GCGGCCGCCGTCGTCGCGGCGGGGCTCCGGCTGCTCGGCGTGCCCTGACCGGTCAGGCGCCCGGCACGGTGACGGCTCGGTCCTCGGCGAAGTCGACCACCAGTCGGCGCCGCGCGAGCAGCCAGCGGCCGTCGACCCTGCGGTACTCGTCCTGGTAGCGCAGGGCCAGGCTGTTGTCCCGGAACCCGTCCTTGCCCGCGTAGACGTGGTGCGCCAGGCAGTACGTCTGGCCCGTCGCAGTGGCATCTCCGACGTCGAGCACCTGCTGCCCGACCGCGTGATGCGTCGAGTGCAGGTGCGCCGTCGCGCCCAGCACGGTCGCGACGACGGCCTCCGCGCCGGACACCTCGGCGCTCTGGCCGCGTCGCACCAGGGCCGGCGGCTGCACCAGCACCGCGTCCGGGGTGAACAACGCGGTCAGCGCCGCGGCGTCGCGGGCGTCCACGGCTGCGGCGTACCGGCCGGCCAGGTCCGCCAATGCGAGACGGTCGGCGAGCGCGGTGAGGGTACTGGCGGCGGTCATCCACCGAGTATGCGGCCGCCACCCCGCGCAGCTGCCGCCCGGCTACCGCTCAGTGAGATTTCCCGGGAGGCGATCGGCGCTCCGACGTAGCGTCCGAGCTGCGGCTAGTGACGCGAGACATGGGAGACATCGATGGAGTTGAGGGAGTCGGCGGCGCAGGCCGAGCTTCGGCAGGAGCTGCGCGCGTATTTCGCGGCCCTGCTGCCCGAGGAGAAGCGCCGGGCTGCCGGCGAGCAGGGCGTGGGCGGCGAGTACTTCCGCGAGATCGTCAAGCTGCTGGGCCAGGACGGTTGGCTGGGAATCGGCTGGCCCGTGGAGTACGGCGGACAGGGCCGCTCGATCGAGGAGCAGTTCGTCTTCTTCGACGAGGTCCAGCGGGCCGGGCTGCCCTTCCCGTTCGTCACGGTGAACACGGTCGGCCCCACGCTGATGAAGTACGGCACGCAGGAGCAGAAGGACCGCTTCCTGCCCGGCATCCTCGCCGGCGACATCGTCTTCGCCATCGGTTACACCGAGCCGGAGGCCGGCACCGACCTGGCCTCGCTCAAGACCCGCGCCGTCCTCGACGGCGAGGAGTGGGTGGTCGACGGCAACAAGATCTTCACCAGTGGCGCCAACACCGCGGACTACGTCTGGCTGGCGTGCCGCACCGACGCCGACGCGCCCAAGCACAAGGGCATCTCCATCCTGATCGTGCCGACCGACGACGAGGGCTTCTCGTGGTCGCCGATCAACACCGTCGGCGGCCTGATGGTCACCTCCACGTACTACAGCGGCATCCGGGTGGGTGCGCAGGACGTGGTGGGCGAAGTCAACGGCGGCTGGCAGCTGATCACCGCGCAGCTCAACCACGAGCGGATCGGCCTGGCCGCGATCGGCGGCCGCACCTACGGCCTGTGGCACCAGGTGCTGCAGTGGGCCAAGGACAACGGCGTCATCGAGATCCCCTGGGTGCAGCAGGATTTCGCGCGCACCCACGCCAAGCTCGAGGCGATGCGGCTGCTGAACTGGAAGATGACCTCCGCGGTCGCGCAGGACACGCTGTCCGGCGCCGACGCGGGTGCCACCAAGACCTACGGCACCGAGACGCACGTCGACGTGTACCGGACCCTGCTCGGCATCCTCGGCGCCGCCGGCCGGATCCGCCCCGAGTCCCCGGGCGCGCTGCTCGCCGGTCAGATCGAGCAGATCTCCCGGCAGGGCGTCGTCAACACCTTCGGCGGCGGCGTCAACGAGGTGCTCCGCGACATGGTCGGCACCATCGGCCTCGGCCTGGTGCGGGAAAAGAGGGTCAAGTGAGCGAGTTCCTCACCAAGCTCAAGGCTTTCGAGGGTCGCACGCTGGTCCCCGCCACCTGGGGGCCGGACGAGGTCAACACCCCGATGATCCGGCACTGGGTCGAGACGATGGGCGACACCAGCCCGATCCACCTCGACGACGAGGCCGCCCGGGCGACCGGTCGCGACGGCGCCGTGGCGCCCGCGCAGATGCTGCAGGTGTGGACGATGCGCACCTTCGCGGACAAGATGGCCGGCAACGACCCGTCGACGGTGTGGACGGACCTGATCCGCACCCTGGACGAGGCGGGCTTCAGCTCGGTCGTGGCCACCGACTCCGACCAGGAGTTCTTCGCCGAACTGCGTCCCGGCGACCGGGTCAGCGTCACCGAGGTCGTGGAGTCGGTCTCGGAGGAGAAGAAGACCGGCCTGGGCGCCGGACACTTCGTCACCACCCTCAAGACGTACCGCAACGGCGACGACGAGGTCGTCGGCACCCAGCGGTGGCGGACGCTGCGCTTCCGGCCCAAGTCGGACGAGCCGGCCGCCACGCCGGAGCAGCCGCGGGCCCTGCGCCCGCGCCCGGCGCTGAACCAGGACAACGCCTTCTGGTTCGAGGCCACCAAGGAGCACCGCCTGGTCATCCAGCGGTGCACGAACTGCGGCGTGCTGCGCCACCCCACCGGCCCGATGTGCGGCGAGTGCCGCTCGCTGGACTGGGACACCGTCGACGCCTCGGGCCGCGGCATCGTCTACAGCTTCGTCGTGAACCACCACCCGAAGATCGATGCCTTCGACTACCCGCTGATCGTGGCGACCATCGAGCTCGAGGAGGGCACACGGCTGATCGCGAACATGACGGGCATCGCGCCCGATCAGGTCGAGATCGGCATGCCGGTGGAACTGGACTGGATCGACGCCGACCCGGAACTGACGCTTCCCGCGTTCCGGCCGGCCGCACGGGAGGACTCCTGATGGACTTCAACTTCACCGAAGAGCAAGAGGCGATCCGCGGCCTCGCCGACGAGGTCTTCACCAGCAAGGCCGACATCGACCGCATCAAGGCGGTCGAGGGCACCGCCGAGCGGGTGGACCGCGACCTGTGGCGAGAGCTCGCCGGCACCGGTCTGCTCGGCATCGCGCTGCCGGAGAACCTCGGCGGCGGCGGGCTCGGTCTGTCCGAGCTGTACGTGCTGCTCGAGCAGCAGGGCCGCCACGTCGCGCCCGTGCCGATCTGGCCGACCGTGCTCGCCGCGCTAGCGATCAGCGAGTTCGGCACCGAGGAGCAGGCCGCCGCACTGGTGCCCGGCGCCGCGGACGGCAGCCACTTCCTCACCGTCGGGCTCGAGGAGTTCGGCCCCTACGTCGACGCCGCGCCCGCCACGGCGGCCGTGGTCGACGCGTCCGGCCAGTGGCGCCTGACCGGGGCCAAGGCCGTCGTGCCGGTCACCCACATCGCGCACCGCGCGGTGGTCTCCGCGACCACCGAGACCGGGCCCGCGCTGTTCCTGGTGGACCTCGCCGCGGCCGGGGTCACGCTCGAGCAGACCCAGTCCACGACGCACGAGATCTGCGCCAACGTCGACTTCGACGCGGCGCCGGCCGAGCTGCTCGGTGCGGCCGACGGCACCACCGTCTCCTGGCTGATCGACCGGGTGGAGCTCGCGCTGGCCGCGATCCAGCTCGGTGTCGGCGCGGGCGCGGTGAGCCAGGCGGTGACCTACCTCAACGAGCGCAAGCAGTTCGGGCGCCCGCTCGCCACCTTCCAGGCCGTCAACCACCAGCTCGCCGACTGCTACATCGACCTCGAGGCGATGCGGGTGACCCTGTGGCAGGCCGCATGGCGGATGTCCGAGGGCCTGGACCCGGGCACCTCGGTGCTGGTCGCCAAGTGGTGGGCCAGTGACGGCGGGCAGCGCGTCGTGCACCGCACCACCCACGTGCACGGCGGCATGGGCGTCGACACCGATTACCCGGTGCACCGTCACCTGTTGTGGGGCAAGCAGATCGCCGCCACCCTGGGAGGCGCCAGCTCCGACCTCGCCCGCCTCGGTGCACAGCTCGCCGCCGGTGTGGAGGTGGTCGCATGACCGCCGTGGCCACCGGACGCAGCTACGACGCGATCGAGGTCGGCGACGTGCTGCCCGAGCTCGCGATCTCGCTGACCCGCACCCTCATCGTCTCCACCGCGATCGCCACCCGCGACTTCCAGGACGTGCACCACGACCCGGAGCTGGCCCGCGACCGCGGCTCGAAGGACGTCTTCATGAACATCCTCACCAGCAACGGCCTGGTGGGGCGGTTCGTCACCGACTGGGCGGGCCCGCACGCGACGTTGCGCCGCGTCGCGATCCGGCTCGGCGCGCCCAACTACCCCGGTGACGTCATGACGATGACCGGCGAGGTCGCCTCGAAGTCGGAGCGGCAGGTGGTGGTCAACGTCCGCGGCGTCAACAGCCTCGGCCACCACGCGACCGGCACCGTCACCGTCGCGTTCCCGGACCGCACCAGCACAGGAGGGGCCGCCTGATGGCAGTCAGCCCGCTCTCCGGCGCCGCCGCGATCGTCGGCATCGGAGCCACCGAATTCTCCAAGAACTCCGGCCGCAGCGAGCTGCAGCTGGCCTGCGAGGCGATCGTCGCCGCGCTCGCCGACGCCGGCATCGACCCGTCCGAGGTCGACGGCCTGTCGACGTACACCTCCGAGACCAACGGCGAGGCGATCGTCGCCCGCAACTGCGGTCTCGGGGAGCTGAAGTTCTTCTCCCGCATCCACTACGGCGGCGGCGCGGCCTGCGCGACCGTGCAGCAGGCCGCGATGGCCGTCGCGACCGGCGTCGCGGACGTGGTGGTCTGCTACCGCGCCTTCAACGAACGCTCCGGCGTGCGTTACGGCCTCGGCCAGCACGACCGGCCGATGGACAGCACCGCGGACCGCGCGGCGTATGCCTGGATGACCCCGCAGGGACTGTCGACTCCCGCTCAGTGGGTCGCCATGTTCGCCCGGCGCTACATGCATCAGTACGGTGCGACGAGTGAGGACTTCGGACGGGTCGCGGTGGTGGCGCGCAAGCATGCCGCCAACAACCCGAAGGCGTGGTTCTACGAGCGTCCGATCACGCTCGAGGACCACCAGAACTCGCGTTGGATCGCCGAGCCGCTGCACCTGCTCGACTGCTGCCAGGAGACCGACGGCGGCCAGGCCCTGGTCGTCGTCTCGGCCGAGYGGGCCAGGACGCTGGCCAACAAGCCCGTCGTCATCAAGGCCGCAGCGCAGGGGTCCGCGAAGGACCAGCACATGATGACCAGCTACTACCGTCCCGACATCAGCGGCATCCCGGAGATGGGGCTGGTCGGTCGGCAGCTGTACGCGCAGTCCGGCCTCACGCCGGAGCACATCGACGCGGCGGTCCTCTACGACCACTTCACCCCGCTGGTACTCCCGCAGCTCGAGGAACTCGGTTTCTGCAAGCCCGGCGAGGCGAAGGACTTCATCCGCGAGGGCAACCTGGAGATCGGCGGGCGCCTGCCGTCGAACACTCATGGCGGTCAGGTGGGCGAGGCATACTTGCACGGCGTCAACGGAATTGCGGAAGGTGTGAGGCTGCTGCGTGGCACCTCGACCAACCAGCCGGATGGCGTGGAGAACGTTCTGGTCACCGCGGGCACCGCGGTCCCGACCAGTGCACTGATTCTGGGAGTGGAGTAGATGAGCACCACCGAAACCGTGGTCGAGAACGCCGGCAGCTGGCGCGGCACGGACCTGGGTACCCGCACTGTGAGCTACACCGAGCGCGACGCGATCATCTACGCGCTCGCCGTCGGTGCTCACGCCACCGAACTGGACCTCGTCTTCGAGGACCGGCTGCGGGTGCTGCCGACCTTCGCGCTGACGCTGGCGCAGTGGGCGCCCGACGAGCTCGGCAGTCGCGGGGCATTCGACACCAAGACCGCGCTGCACGGCTCGCAGGAGCTGCGGGTCCTCAAGCCGCTGCCGCGGTCCGGCGAGGTGACGCTGACGGCCTCCGTCGGCGAGGTGTGGGACAAGGGCGCGGCGGCCGTGTTCGAGGTGCTCGTCGAGTGCGAGTACTTCGTCGCGACGTGGTCGTTGTTCGCGCCGGGCTCCGGCGGCTTCGGCGGGGAGCGGGGGCCGTCCAAGCCCGCGGGCCCGGTCGGCGAGCCGAACGTGGCCGCGGAGCTGGCGACCTGGGAGAACCAGACCGCGCTGTACCGCCTGCTCGGGGACCGGCACCACATCCACATCGATCCCGAGGCCGCGGCCCGGATCAACCAGCCGCGCCCGATCATGCACGGGCTGTGCACCCTGGCGGCGAGCACGTTGCCGCTGGCGCGTGAGCTCGGCGTGCACCCGGCGGACCTGGTGGAGCTTTCCGGACGCTTTGCGGCCCCGGCGTTCCCGGGCCAGACGCTGCCGGTCCGCGGGTGGCGCGGCGACGCCGAGTCGTCCGATGCCACGGTGGAGTTCGAGGTGGGCGCGGACACCGTGGCCATCGGCGGCGCCCGCGCGAAGTTCGCACGGTGAGCACGTTGCTCGAGAACCCGGCCGACTTCACCGGCCGCGCGGTACTGATCACCGGCGGCACCAAGGGAATCGGGCGCGTCGTCGCCGAGACCTTCCTCGCCGCCGGCGCCCAGGTGACGGTGTGCGCGCGGTCCGAGCCCGAGACGCTGCCGGAGGCCGACGGCCGCCGGGCCGCGTTCCTGGCCGTCGACGTGCGGGACCCCGAGGCCGTCCGCGAGATGGTCGAGCAGGCCGCCGCGGCGATGGGTCGCCTCGACGTGCTGATCAACAACGCCGGCGGATCGCCGGACGCGGACGCCGCGGAGGTGTCGCCGCGGTTCGTGGAGAAGATCGTGGCGCTGAACCTGTTGGCGCCGTTCTACGTTGCGCAGGCAGCGAACCGGATCATGCGGGAGCAGTCCGACGGCGGGTCGATCGTCAACATCGGTTCGGTCTCCGCCCACGATCCGCAGCCCGGTACCGCCGCGTACTCCGCTGCCAAGGCGGGCCTGCTGGTGCTGACCCGCTCGCTGGCACTGGAGTGGGCGCCGAAGGTGCGGGTCAACCACATCACCACCGGACTGATCCGGACCGAGTCCGCGGCGTCGGTGTACGGCGAGGACGGCGGTGCCGCGGTGACGCGGACCCTGCCGATCGGGCGGATGGCGGTGCCGAACGACATCGCCGGCGCCTGCCTCTTCCTGGCCGGGCCGCTGTCGTCGTACGTCAACGGCGCGGACCTGGCAGTGCACGGCGGCGGCGAGTACCCTGCCCGGTACCTGGCGACTCATCCCGAGCTCGCCTGAGCCACAGGCACACTCGCGTGCCTGTCGGGCATGCACCTGGAGAACGCACCGCTGAAACGGAGAGCAACTGTGGGAATCCTCGACGGCAAGGTCGCGCTGATCACCGGCGCCGGGCAGGGCATCGGGCGCGGCATCGCGCTGGCCCTGGCGAAGGAGGGTGTCGCGATCGCGGTGGCCGGTCGGACCGAGGCCAAGCTGGACAAGACGGTCGCGAAGATCGAGGCGATCGGCGGTACCGCGATCCCGGTGCGCTGCGACGTGAGCAACGCGCAGGACATCGAGGCGGCGGTGGCCCGCACGGTCGCCGAACTCGGTGGGGTCGACGTGCTGGTCAACAACGCCAACGACTGCAAGCCGGGGATGCTGCTCGACGCGGACGACGCCGAGTTCGAGAAGTCGTTCGCGACCGGGCCGCTGGCCACCCTGCGCACCATGCGGGCCTGCCATCCGCACATGAAGGCCCGCGGCGGCGGCTCGATCATCAACCTGGTGACCTCCGCGGCGGTCCGCTGGGACGCCAGTAACTACGGCGTCTACGGCTCCATCAAGGAGGGCATGCGCTCGCTCACCCGCGCCGCGGCATGCGAGTGGGGACCGGACAACATCCGCGTCAACTCTGTTGCGCCGCACGCGCTCTCGCCGGGCCTGAAATGGTGGATGGAGAACAACCCGGAGGAGGCCGCGGAGTTCGTCGCGAGCATCCCGATGGGCCGGGTCGGCGACCCCGAGACCGACATCGGCCGGGCCGTCGTCTTCCTGGTCTCCGAGGACTCCCGGTACCTGACCGGCGCGACCATCCCGCTCGACGGCGGCCAGTCCCGCTGGGGGTAGGTAATACTCGGTGCATGACCGACATCGATCCGGACGACCTCGCCCGCAGGCAGCGTGAACTGGACGACCTCGGTCCCCGGCTGACCGGCACCGCGGCGCACAACCGGGTGATCGACGGGGTGGCCGACGAGTTGGCCGAACTCGGGTACGAGGTGCATCGAGACGAGCACCGGTTCGATCGCTGGGACCTGCCCGAGGGACCCGACAGCCTGGGCTTGGACCTGCCCGACGGGCCGGTGCGGATCTCGTCGGTGTTCCCGTACTCGGGTCTGACGGGCACCGCGGGAGTCACGGCCACGCTGCGGTACCTCGGTGCCGGCCGGCGCTGGTCGCAGGCTCGTGGCGAGATCGCGGTCGTGGAGGTCGCGCACCCCGAGTTCCCACGGGACCTGCTGGTTCGAGACTGGGACGCGGACGCGAGTACGCAGAGGTTGCGTAACCCGGTGCTGTCGGCGACGCTGCTCGGCCCGGACCTGGACAAGGCCCGGAAGGCGGGCGTGCTCGCGGTCGTCGCGGTGTGGCGCGACATGACCGAGGACAACGCCCGCGGCCAATACCTGCCGTTCACCCAGCCGTACCACGATCTCCCGGCGGTCTGGGTGGCCGGCGAATCCGGCGAGCGCCTCCTGGCCGCGGCCCGGGCCGGTACCCGCGCGACGCTCCGGATGAACGGCAGTATCGATCGGCACTGCAGGACGGACATGGTGTGGGCCGTCTCCGCCGGATCGGAACGCTCCGAGACGATCCTGGTGGTGACCCACAGCGACGGGACCAACGGCGTCGAGGAGAACGGCCACCTGGGATTGCTCGAGCTCGCCCGCCACGCGGCCCGGCACCAGCACCGACGCACCTTCGTTTTCGTGCTCACCACGGGGCACCTGCGCATCCCGGCGATCTCCAGTCACGGGCAGGCAACCAGCGCCTGGATGGGGGCGCACCCGGAACTGTGGGAAGGCGGCCCGAGCGGGGCGCGGGCCGTCGCGGGGCTGTGCCTGGAGCACCTCGGCGCGAGGGCGGATGTCGAGGACATTGCGGCCGGCACGTACAGCGTGGCCGCCGATACGGAGCCAGAACTGCTCTACGCCACCACATCCGAGCTGCGGGACATGGTGGCGGGCACCTGGCGGGCCGCGGTCGCGCCTGACACCGTCATCTCGGCGCCGGGTCCACTGGTGCACTTCGGTGAGGCCGAACCGATGTACGAGCGCGGCATTCCGTCGGTCGCGCTTGTCACCGCGCCCCAGTACCTCCTGGCACTGAGGGAACCGGGCAGCGAGTCGCTGGTCGACGTCGACCTGATGGCGCGTCAGATCGAAGGGTTCCGTCGCCTGCTCGACCAGCTGGACGCGGCGCCCGTGGGAAGCCTGGGGACGGTGCGTCGGCCCAGCCGATTCCGCAAGGCCCGGGCGGTCCTGCGCCTGATTGCGATCAAGCGCAGGACCGGTCGGGCGGGCTGAGCCCCCGGGTCGGTCAGTGCGCGACCGGGCAGGCGCCGTAGTTCACCTGCAGTTCCTTGACTCCGTTGAGCCAGCCGGAACGCAGCCGCTGCGGGTCACCCAGGCGGGAGATGTCCGGCAGATGGTCTGCGATGGCGTTGAAGATCAGGTCGATCTCCACCCGGGCCAGGTTGGCGCCCAGGCAGTAGTGCGCCCCGGTGCCGCCGAAACTCAGGTGCGGGTTGGGGTTCCGGGTGATGTCGAACTTGGTCGGCTGATCGAATACGTCCTCGTCGAAGTTGGCGGAGCTGTAGTACATGACCACCCGCTGCCCCTTCTTGATGGGCGTGCCCGACAGCTCGGTGTCCGCCAACGCGGTGCGCTGGAACGCGATCACCGGCGTGGACCAGCGCACGATCTCGTCGGCGGCGGTCGAGGGCCGCTCCCGCTTGAACAGCTCCCACTGGTCCGGGTTGTCGAGGAACGCCAGCATGCCGTGGGTGATGGCGTTGCGGGTGGTCTCGCTTCCCGCGACCGCGAGCTGAATCACGAAGTAGCCGAACTCGTCCGGGGCCAGCGCGTGCCCGTCGACGTCCGCGTGGACCAGGCTGGTGACGATGTCGTCGGCCGGGCAGGCGCGCCGCTGTTCCGCCATCTGGTACGCGTACCCGAGGATGTCGATCGAGGCCTGCAACGGGTCGCCGGCGACCTCCGGGTCGTCGTAGGCCGTCATCTGGTTGGTCCAGTCGAAGATCTTGCCGCGGTCCTCCTGCGGCACGCCGAGCAGTTCCGCGATGGCCTGCAGCGGCAGCTCGCTGGCCACCTCGGTGACGAAGTCGCCGGTGGGGTTCTGCGCGGCCGCGGTGACGATGAGCGCGGCCCGCTCCGCGAGGGTCTCGCGCAGGGACGACACGGCCCGCGGGGTGAACATCCGCGAGACGAGCTGTCGCAGCTGGGTGTGCTCGGGGGCGTCCTTGTTCATCAGCACGATGCGCTGCATCTCGACGCTCTCGCGGGTGATGTCGTCGGCGTAGCGCGGCACCGCGGTGTTCTCCCAGGACGAGAAGACGTCGCTGCGCCGGGAGATCTCCTTGACGTCGGCGTGCTTGGTGACCACCCAGAAGCCGTCGTCGTCGAACCCGCCGACGTCGCGGGGCTGCGGGTTCCACCAGATCGGCGCGGCGCGTCGCAGCTCGGCGAACTCGCGCAGCGGCAGCCGCTGGGCGTAGATGTCGGGGTCGGTGATGTCGAAGCCCGCGGGGAGATCGGGCGCGCTGCTGGTCATGTGCGTACTCCTGCCGACGACAATTTCGTTATAGGGTGTATTGATACACCTGCTCGGGCGTTCCCGTGGGCGTTTGACCTCCCGGTTGCCCGGGTTGCGCGGTATGGGTGCCTCTCAGCGTCCTGCCAGTTTCACTGAGTAAATTTCGGCGGATGCACCGCCGACTCACTGAACTTCCCCGCGACTGGGCCCTTGTCGTCCTGGCCCTGCTGATCGCCGCCCTCGCGGTGACGGTGCTCGGGCCCTGGAAGATGGCCACCAACCCGCTGATTCGTGACTCGACGTCGATGTACAGCTGGGTCGACGAGGCGACGTCGGGCTGGTCGGCGCAGGCCGGAACGCTCACCGAGCTGGTCACCGAGGGGCTGCTGGTGGTGCTCGCCGGGCTGCTGGCGTTGACCGTGTGGTGGGCGAGGGCCGACATCCGTGTCGTCGCGGTCGGGGTGGCCGGCGCGGCCGGTTTCGTCGGGTCGGCGGCGTCCACGCTGGTGGTCAAGGCGATGATCGCGGAACCGCGGCCGTGTGAGGCGGTGCCCGACATGCATGCGCTCTCCGAGTGCCCGCCGATCGGCGACTGGTCCTTCCCGAGCAACCACTCCGGCATGGCGGCGGCGCTGGCGACGGCGGTGGTGCTGGCGGGCCTGGCGGCCGGGAGCCGGCGGACCTGGCTGATGGTGGTCGCGGTGCTGACGGCCGTCGTCACCGCAGCGCTGCGGGTGGTCAGCGGTGTGCACTACCCGCACGACGTGGTGGCCGGGCTGGTGTTCGGCGCATCCATCACGGTGGCGGTGACGGTGGTCCTGGCGCCGGTCGCGGTCGCGGTGCTGGCCCGCGTGGGACTGGGCGGTCGAGGCGAGGACCCGGTGGAGGCGCTCACCGAACCCCTGCGCGTGACGCACCGCCGATAGGCGCGATCGGCCCCTCACACGACTTTTCGGTGTCACCGCGCAGGCTCGGGGACGGTTCGGCGCACCTGTCCGGCGGCCCGACGGTTCGGCGATCGGAACTTGTACGATCGTCCAATTCCGATTCGGAGGGGACCGCGCACCATGGCTCGACCGTCGAAACCCTTCATCAGTCGCACCGCCGCGGTGGCGGCGGCCATCGCGATCATCGACGGCGAGGGTCTGGACGCGTTCAGCCTCCCGCGTCTGGCCAAGCATCTGGGCGTCAAGGCGCCGTCGTTGTACCACCACTTCTCCGACAGGACGGAGATCCTGACCGAGGTGGCGCGTGGGATCGTGCTCGAGACCGCGATCCCGCGCCAAGAGGACTTCGACAATTGGCAGGACTGGGTTGTCGCGTACGGCTTGAACTTCCGGGATGTGGTGATGCGGCACCGCTATGCTGCGCCGCTGATGCTGCAGTTCCTCCCGCGCAACCTCGTCACCGACTACTTCGAGGCCGCGGCGGTGTGTCTCGCCGGCGCGGGAGTTCCTGCGCGGCTGCATGTTCAGATACTCGACGGGCTCGAGAAGCTCGCGCTGGGCGCCACCCTCACCGAGGCGATGAGGCCCGAGGCCACGCGTTCCGCCGTCTTCGCCAACGTCGACCGAGTTGCCCACCCGGTCCTCGACGCCGCACTCGCATCGAATCAACGGACGCCGAAGCAGCTGTACGAACAGATGATGCGCAGCTTCCTGTCCGGCGTTCTTCACGACGGCCTGGTGGGCAACTCGAGCTGATCACGGAGCGCCGTCGAGCACCCGGTCCACGGCGTCGGCCGCGGTCACCGAGTCCTCGTGCTCCCACACCCGCACCACCCGCCAGCCGGCGTCGGCGAGCCGGGTGTCGGTGTCGCGGTCGCGGGCGACGTTGGTGTCCAGCTTGGCCGCCCACCAGCTGGCGTTGTTCTTCGGCCGGGTGCCGTGCACGGGGCAGCAGTGCCAGAAGCAGCCGTCGACGAACACCGCCACCCGGGCGGTCGGGAACACCAGGTCGGCGCGTCGTCGCAGGCCCGGCAGCGGCGCCCGGTCCACCCGGTAGCGGCGGCCGCGCCGGTGCAGTTCGCGGCGCAGTGCCAGCTCCGGCGCGGTGTCGCGGCGGCGCTGTTCACGCATCCGGGCGCGGACCGACGCGGACGCGGGTACCGGGGTCGAGGCCGGCTCGTGGTCCGCAGTCGGCTCGTGGTCGGGCAGAGCCATGACGCCATTGTCACGCGGCGCGGGCCGGATACCCACCCATGCGGTCGAGATGTTCGGTGACGTCGTCGAGGAAGCCGGGCACGAAGCGGAGGCTGCCCATCCCGACCCGTCGCAGGAAGCCGGCGGTGGCCCGCGCGGAGAGCAGCTTCGAGTCGTCGAGGAACCCGCCGAGATCCTCGTACCGGTCCTGCACCGGCCAGGTGCTGAGGTCAGCCCGGAAGGCGGAGCCGCCCTGTCCCCAGGCCGCGATCGGCCAGGCGTCGCCCGGCTTCAGTGGCCGGTCGGTGGAGCCGTCGTAGGGCAACGGGTTCGCCAGCCGGTCGCCGACCCACGACGACATCCGGGTGCTCACGGCGTTGCCGACCAGCTTCCAACGGTGTCCGGCACGCAACCCGGGCACCTCCAGTGCCGGTCGGGTCCAGTCGGGGTCGAAGCCCTGCAGCCGTTCGGCGCCGATGATGCCGGGGGTGACCAGTTCGCCGGTGAGCATCCGCACCGCCGGGGGACTGGCGATGCCGAGCGACGAGCCGCCCTTGAGCGTGGGGACGGCGTTGACGGCCCAGCCGAGACCGCGGGTCCCCTCGGTCCAGTAGAAGCCGCACGGGTGATCGCCGGGGTCGCCCTCGTCGGCTGGGCCGGCGTCGTCGGCAAAGAGCACCTCGCGGGGGTCCTCGGTGCGCGAGGCCAGCATCAGCACCCGCTGCCGGCGCTGCGGCAGCCCGAATGCGCGCGCGTCCACCACCCGGTACGCCCACCGGTAGCCCATTTCGTCGAGCGCCGAGGTGACGTGCCGCATCGCGGCACCGCGGCCGAGTTGCAGCATGAAGGGCACGTTCTCGAGCAGCAGCCAGCGGGGACCCTTCTTCCGCTTGACCAGTCGGAACACCTCGTCGACGAGGCCGGAGCGGGAGCCGGTGATGCCGACCGTCCGGCCGGCCTGGGACAGGTCCTGGCAGGGGAAACCGGCGGTGACGAGATCGATGCCTGAGGGTAGGGATCGCAGTGCGGTGACGTCGGTGTGCAGGTCCGCACCGGGGAACCGCGCAGCGAGCACGGCCTGTGCGCCGGTGTCGATCTCGCAGTAGAGCTCGGTGTCCCAGCCGTGTTCGCTCAGGCCCAGTTCGAGGCCGCCGATGCCCGCGAAGAGCCCTACCGCCCGCCCGCTCACCTGACTCCCTACCGCCGTTCCCGCTCGTACGGCCGTCCGACACGACCGAAGGAAACCGTACCCGGCTTTTTGGGTGTTCCCCAACGTCACATTGGGGAACACCGGGATACCCGATGTGACGTTGGGGAGAGTCGGAGTGAGAGCGGGTGGGGGAGCGGGCGGTCAGCGGCGCAGCAGTGGCAACCGCCGCCTGACCCGGGCCGCGTCGACCAGCTCCCGGACGTCGGTCAGCTTCACGCGGGGACGCCCGGACGCGGCGCCGCGGGCACGTTCGGCGGCGTCGATCGCCTGCCAGCCGCGGTAGTCGATGCGGGCCGGCTGACGAGCGGCGACGAGCCTGTTCAGGTCGGTGCGGCTGCCGACCGGGCGGTCCAGCCGGCCGGCCTGGAAGTCCTCGAGCAGACGCGCGACGGTGTCCTTGGCGCAGGACTTGTTGGTCCCGATCACGCCGCTCGGTCCGCGTTTGATCCAGCCGGTGACGTAAACGCCGTCCACCGTCCTCCCGGCGTACCGGGCGCGGCCGTGGTCGTTGGGGATGATGCCGCGGCGTTCGTCGAACGGCACGCCGGGGACGGCCCTGCCGCGGTAGCCGATCGACCGGAGCAGCAGTGACGCCGGTACCTGCTCGGTGGTCGCGGTGGGGCGGGCCGACAGGACGCCGCCGTCGCCGGGCACCAGTTCGTTGCGGACGACGGCGACGGCCTCGACACGGGCGTCGCCGACCACCCCGGTCGGCGACGTCAGGTACCGGAACACGATCCGCCTGTGTCCGGGATCCGGTGTGCGGTCGGCAAACTCGCGCGCCAGCTGCATCTTGAACACGGTCGACGGCTCGAGCTCGCCGCGGTCGAACCGCAGGGCGGTGGCCGCGTCCAGTTCGAGGTCGGCGGGGTCGATCACCACGTCCACGCCGGCCAGGTCGCCGAGCGCCAGGAACTCCGGCGCGCTGTACGCGGCCTGCGCGGGCCCGCGTCGACCCAGCAGCACCACCTCGCGAACCTTGCTGTGGCGCAAGGCCTCGAGCGCGTGGTCGGCGATGTCGGTGGCGGCCAGTTCGTCGACGCTCATGGTGAGGATCCGGGCGATGTCGAGCGCGACATTTCCGTTGCCGACGATCACCACCCGCTCGCCGGACAGGTCGAATCGGGCGTCGGTGTGGTCGGGGTGCCCGTTGTACCAGGCGACGAACTCCGTCGCGGCGTGGCTGCCCGGCAGGTCCTCGCCGGGGATGCCGAGGCGGCGGTCGTGCGGCGCGCCGACCGCGTAGATCACCGCGTGGTGGTGGTCGAGCAGGTCCTGGTGGCTCAGGTGCCGGCCCACCTCGACGTTGAGGTGGAACTGGAAGCCGTCCTTGGCCGCAGTCCAGTCGAAGGAGTCCGAGACGGCTTTGGTGCCGGGATGATCCGGTGCCACGCCCGCTCGGATCAGCCCCCATGGGGTGGGCAGCTTCTCGAAGACCTCGACCTCGACGTCCGAGTGGACGAGCAACTCCTCGGCGGCGTAGCAGGCGGCGGGGCCGGCGCCCACGATCGCCACCCGCAGCGTGCCGAGGTCCACCCGCTTGGCCTCGGTCGGCCGCAGCGGCGCCCAGCCCGCCGACATCGGGTGCTTGGCGTAGTAGTTCTCGTTGATCTCGGTGTACCGCGAGTCCTTCTCGGCCAGTTGATCTTCCGGAAAGATGGCGTTGACCGGGCAGGCGTCGACACAGGCCCCACAGTCGATGCAGGCCCGCGGCTCGATGTAGAGCATCTCGGTGGTGGCGAACTGCGCCTCCTCCGGCGTCGGGTGAATGCAGTTGACCGGACACACCGCGACGCAGGACGCATCGTTGCAGCACGCCTGGGTGATCACGTAGGCCATGACAGACGGCTCCTCGGGAGCGGATGACGGGGCGGGCGATGGGCGGGGGAGGGCGATGGGCGGGCGCGGTCAGAGCAGGTGGACCTTCTCGTACAAGATCCTCGACGGTCCACCCACCAGGCCGGAACCGTCGAGGAACTGCATCAGCTTCGCCCCGGACCTGCGGACCCGGTCCTGGTAGTGGGTGTTGGTCCTGGCGGCCGCGATGGCGCGCCGCGGGTCCGGGCCGGCATTGGCGTAGACGTCCTTGCTGATCATCGACTTCATCACGAAGAACACGACGGTTGCGGTGAACACCCTCTCGGCCGCGAGCCGGCCCCTGCTCGCCCCCTCGAGCCGGCGGCCGACCTCCTCGCGGGCGAAGCGGATGTGCCGCGCCTCCTCCAGCACGTGGATCCTGCGCCGGAGACGCTGGCCGCCTCGTGCTTGGTGAGCTCGACTCGCTGTTCCATGGTCATCTCGTCCCACAGGGCGGTGCCGTAGAGCGTGCTCCACTCCGGGGTGAGCCCGTACTTGTCGGTCGGCACCGGGGCGTCCCAGTCGACCTCGATCATCGGGTCGTAGGACTTGCGTGCGGAGGAGGCCAGCAGTCTCGCGGCGGTCTCCTCGCGATCGGAGACCGGGTGGCGCTGAATCGGGATGGCGGTGGTCATTCCCGGCCCTTCGTTTATGTAACAACGAGTAACAGTTACTCGGACTGTACTGCTGCCGGGATGGTGTGACAACAGTCACTCGGAATCGGTCGGACCGCCGTAAGTTCGGGTCGCCAAACTTTTTGATATGGTCGATCAAATATTAACGAGTAGAACGAGGTGATCGGTGGAAAGCGTCCGTGTCGAGACGGTCGAACGGGCGCCTGCGCGCCGGGGCTCGGGCGTCGGGCGGCTCATTGCGCTCGCGGGTCCGGCCTTTGTCGCGGCGATCGCGTACGTGGACCCCGGGAACGTCGCCGCCAACCTCACCGCCGGCGCCAAGTACGGATACCTGCTGGTATGGGTGCTGGTCGCGGCCAACGCGATGGCGGTGCTCGTGCAGTACCTCTCCGCCAAGCTCGGCCTGGTGACCGGTCGGTCGCTGCCGGAGATGCTCGGCGAGCGACTGCGCCCGACGCAGCGCAAGGCGTTCTGGGTGCAGGCCGAGTTGGCCGCCGTCGCGACCGACGTGGCGGAGGTGATCGGTGGCGCCATCGCGTTGAACCTGCTGTTCGGGGTGCCGCTGCCGCTCGGCGGGCTGATCACCGGCGCGGTGTCGATGGCCATCCTGGCCACCCAGTCCCGCGGTCAGCGCACCTTCGAGTTCGTGGTGATCGGCCTGCTCGCGATCATCACGCTCGGTTTCGTGAGCGGCCTCGCGTTCACGGACGTCGACGGCGCGGAGGCACTGCGCGGGCTGGTGCCGCGGTTCGAGGGCACCGAGACCGTGCTGCTGGCCGCCAGCATGCTCGGCGCGACCGTGATGCCGCACGCCATCTACGTGCACTCCGCGCTGGCCCGCGATCGGCACGGCCGTGGGATCAAGGCCGCTCTGCTGCCGAGGCTGCTCAAGGCCACCAAGCTGGACGTGGGCTTCGCGTTGCTGGTGGCGGGCTCGGTGAACATCGCGATGCTGCTGCTGGCCGCGTCCGCGCTGCGCGGGTTCGAGGGCACCGACACCATCGAGGGCGCCCACGCCGCCATCTCCAGCGCGCTCGGCCCGGCCGTGGCGGTGGTGTTCGCGGTAGGACTGCTGGCGTCCGGCCTGGCGTCGACGTCGGTCGGATGCGCGGCGGGCGCGGAGATCATGCAGGGGCTGCTGCACTACCGGATCCCGATGCTGTTGCGGCGCACCGTGGTACTGATCCCGGCGCTGGTGGTGCTCTCCCTGGGTATCGACCCGACCATGGCGCTGGTGATCAGCCAGGTGGTGCTGAGCTTCTGCATTCCGTTCGCACTGATCCCGTTGGTGCGGATGACGTCGGAGACCGCCCTGATGGGCGAGCACCGCAACCGGCGTGGCACGACGGTGGCGGCGTGGACGGCCACCGGCGTCATCGTCGCACTCAACGCGGCGCTGTTGGTGCTGACGGTCGTCGGGGGCTGACCCGGCCCTCGGCGCACCGACTCGCCACCGCCGGTCGGTCGTGGACCGCGACCGGCCGGCGGGAGGTCAGCCGGCGTCGGCGGTGGCGAGTTCCTCGGCCGTGGTCGGCGCGGGGGCGCCCTTGCGCCCGGGTGCCCAGATGCCGACGGCCACCGCCGCGACGAGCATCACCCCGGCCAGCACGTACGACGCGTGCGACATCCCGGCCATGAACGCCGACCGGGCGAATTCCGCGAGCTGCTCGCCCTGCGGGCCGCCGGCGAACTTGGCCACCTCTAGCGCCGCGGCCAGCGAACTGCCGACCGGCTCCTTCGCGATCTCCGGCGCCGCGGCGACGGCGGGCGCGATGTTGTGGCTGTAGGTGGCCGCGAGGAGGCTGCCGGCCAGCGCGGTCCCGACCGCCGCGCCGATCTCCCGGGTCGTGTCGTTCACCGCGGACGCGACGCCCTGCTTGCCGTCCGGGGTGTTCTCGACGATGCCGGTGGTCGCCGGCGCGGTGCACAGGCCGAGCCCGAGGCTGAAGATCAGCAACGCGACCACGGCGGGCCCGTATCCGCCGTCGGCCTCCAGCCTGCCGATCAGCACCAGGCTGAGCCCGGCCAGCGCGAGCCCGGCGACGGTGAGCGCGCGCATCCCGACCCGGGGGATCAGCCAGGGCGTGACGGCGGAGACCGCGATCATCGGCACGGCCATCGGGGCCAGGGCGAGCGCGGCCTGCAGCGCGCTGTAGCCGAGCACCAGCTGCATGTACTGGATGAGCAGGAAGAACAGGCCGAGCGTCCCGACGAACTGCAGGGTCAGCGAGGCTGCGCCGGCACCGAACCCGCGGATCCCGAACAG
This sequence comes from Rhodococcus sp. P4_F5, assembly GCF_056401315.1. Classification (NCBI taxonomy): domain Bacteria; kingdom Bacillati; phylum Actinomycetota; class Actinomycetes; order Mycobacteriales; family Nocardiaceae; genus Rhodococcus; species Rhodococcus sp. P4_F5. The sequence goes on from NZ_JBFUJP010000016.1 coordinate 51,748, forward strand.
TCGCACGTCCAGCAGCGGATGCTCGCGACGCAGCTCGACGGCGGCGAATGCGACCCCGGCCGCGATGCCCACGATCAGCGCGACGGCCACCAGGGGATCGGTCCAGCCGCGGATCGGTCCCTCGAGCAGGCCCAGCACGGACAGCCCGATCGCGGCCGTGGACAGCACTGCCCCGAGGATGTCGAAGGCGGGCGAGTCCTGGTCCCGGGACGACGGCAGGGTCCAGGCGAGGGCGAACAGGACGAGTGCCGCCACGGTGAAGCCGACGAAGATCGACTGCCACTGCCACAGTTCGAGCAGCAGGCCCGACACCAGTAGTCCCGCGATCCCGCCGGACGCGGCGACCCCGGCCCAGATGGCCACGGCCCTCGACCGCTGCGCCGGCGGGAAGCTCACGGTCAGCAGCGACAGGGTCGCGGGCATCACCAGGGCGGCGCCGACGCCGGCCACCGCGCGCGATCCGATCAGCCACTGGGGCGAGTCGAGGAAGATCGGGACGACGGATGCCGCGGCGACGATCAGCAGCCCGATGATCAGCACGCCGCGGCGGCCGTACCGGTCGCCGAGCGCGCCCGCGGGTAGCAGCAGCGCGGCCAGCGTGAGGGTGTAACCGTCCACGATCCAGGTCAGCTGGCTCTGGGTGGCCCCGGTGTCCAGCGCGAGGCCGGGCAGGGCGGAGTAGAGGGCCGCGGCCGCGGCCATGACCATCGCCACCGCGGCGCACACGACGGTGAGCGTCCATACTTCCCGGGCGGACCATTTCGTCTCGTCGAGCGGGGATTGCCGGATCATGTCGACCTCTCGATAGCGAAACAAGACCGTTGGTATCGTTAGTAACAAGACCGCCAGTATCGTTTGTGGCCGGCGGTTCCACAACCCCCTCGGAGGCGTCATGGGCGAGCAGCCCACCACCGCGGCCGATGCCGGGTCCCGTGAGGACCCGCGCAAGGTGCGCTCACGGACCCGGCTGCTCGACGCGGCCACCGCACTGTTGGTCAAGGGTGGGACCGAGGCCGTCACCATCGACGCGGTCACGCGCGCGGCGAAGGTGGCCCGTGCGACGCTGTACCGCCACTTCGACAGCGGCACCGAACTTCTCGCGGCCGCCTTCGGGCGACTGGTGCCACCCGTGGTGGCGGAGCCGGAGGGCGGCGACCTCCGCGAACAGCTCGTGTCGCTGCTGACCGCGCAGGCCAAGCTGATCGAGGAGGCGCCGATGCAGCTGACCGCGATGTGCTGGCTCGGGATGGGGCCCGGGCTCGGTGACCACCCCGACCACTCCGACCGTCCGGAGCTGCGGTCGCTGCGGCGGCACATCGCCGAGCAGTACCGGCTGCCGTTCGACCGGATCTTCGCCGGCACCCCGGCTCGCGAGTTGCTCGGCGACATGGATCGGGAGTTGGCGTTGGCGCAGTTGGTCGGGCCGATCGTGTTCACCCGGCTCGCGACCCTGCCCCCACTGGGACCGGACGCCTGCGAGCGGATCGTCGACGACTTCCTGCGGGCCAGGTCCGCGGCGCAGTGATCCTCGCGCTCCCCCTGAGGGTGTGAATTCGCTGTTCGGCCTCGCACGGCGGTCGGTCGCGCGGATACTATGAATCAGCGCAGCTCGACGACCCGGTGCGGCTGAGGATCGAGCGCAGCATGTGTCAGGCCGCCGCGGGTTCGATGGAAGTGGCAGATGCCATTCCGGTCCGTCCCGGTACGGGCAGAGTCTGGCGGCGTCGGACCTGGCGATAAGGGGACGCACGATGCTCAAGAGAATTGCACTGCTGATCGTGACGGCGATGGCGATGTTCGGGTTCCTGGCGGTCGGGCCCGCGGCCGCCGCGGAGCGGGCCGTCCTCGGCGGTGGCTCCGGGATCCTCCTCGGCGGAGAGGCGATGTGCACGCTGACGACCATCGGCCACGACAACGCCGGCCGCCTGGTCGGCATCACCGCGGGACACTGCGGTGAACCGGGGATGGCTGTCGAGGCACCGGACCGGCAGGATCTCGGCGTCCTCGGGCACATGGTCGCCAAGAGCCGGGAGCTCGACTACTCGGTGATCGAGTTCGACGCGTCCCGGGTGACTCCGGTGAACCGTGTCGGCAACGTCACCATCACCGGGATCGGTGCGCCCGCGAGCTTCCCGGCCATCGTGTGCAAAGAGGGTCTGACGACGGGTAACACCTGTGGCGTGGTGTGGGGAGACCTGCTGCAGAGCAACGAGACCTGGACCCAGATGTGCGTTATAGAGGGTGACTCGGGAAGCCCGGTGGTGCTCGGCACTACCCTGGTGGGCATGGTGAATGCGTACGTGGGATTCGCGTGTCTGGGCCCGGAGCTCGGCACGAACATCGACGTCATCATGAGCGACATCAACGCTCGTGGCGGCGCCGGCGCGGGCTTCCGCCCGATCTAGCCGCCGATGCCACCTCGTAAGAACAGCGTCGACCGCCTGACCGAGCAGGACCTGACAGAACTGGCAGCAGCGGTCGCCGCCGGTAAACGCGCGACCGTGTACCTCAACGACGCCACCCCGAGTCTCGGTTTGGCAGAGGGTTGTTCGGCCCGAGTGCTGTCCATTGACGGCGCCACCGTGCTGATCCGGCCGAAGGGTGTCAACGACGAGTTGCCGTTCGAGGCCGACGAGCTGCGCCGTACCCGCCTCCCGGCAAAGACGGCGGCCCGGGCGGCCAAGGCCGCGTCGGCCAAGCCCGCGGTCGCGAAGTCTCCGTCGGCCAAGTCCGCGTCGGTCAAGCCCGCGGCCGCCAAGTCCGCGGTAGCGAAGCCCGCTGTGGCCGCGGCCCCGAAGTCGGTGCCCGCCAAGGTTGTCGACACCCGGGTGGCGCCCGCCGCCCCGCCCAAGCCGGCGCCGGTTGCGGCGACGGTCTCCGCCACTCCACCGAAGGCAACCGTGACCGCACCGAAGGCCGATCCCGACACCCGGGCGTCCGAGAACACCGCACCCGCGCCGCGGCGGGCCCGCCGCGCGAAGGACCCGGCCAGCGTCAGCGTCACGCTGCACGCCGAGGCGGGCAACGAATGGACGGTGACGGTCACCCACGGCGAACGGCGTCCAGGCAAGGCCGCTCCGGTGTCCGCGGACGCGGTGGAGCGGGCGGTCCGCGAACTCGGCGACCCGGCCGCCGAGCAGGCGGTCGCGTCGGTGCTCTCGGCGGCCCGCGAGGCCGCAGCCCGCCGGGTCGAGGAGCTCAGCCGGCAGCTGGCGGAGGCCCGTGACACCCTGGAATCGCTGGGAGCCGAGGGGATCTGATTGCGCGGCGCCGGGCCTGGCGGGTTCAGGCCCGGCGCAGGGCGTGGGCCTTGAGGCGGTTGTATCCACGCACCCGGAGGGTCCGCAGCGACCGCAACTGAACCTCGGTGTCGTCGGCGAGTGCGTCCGCGAGGTCGGTGTCGACCAGCACGGTGCCGGGCCGCGCCGAACTGGTCAGCCGCGCGGCGACGTTGACCACCGAGCCGTAGGCGTCGCCGAACCGGACCAGTACCGTGCCCATCGCCAGCCCGACCCGCAGGTCCGGCAGCTCCTCGGTGCTGTGCGCCGCGTCCTGCAGCGCCAGCGCGATCCGGGCGGCGTCGGCGGGGTTCTCGACCGCGAACATCACCTCGTCGCCGACGTTCTTGATCACCCAGCCGCGACCCTGGCTGATCACGTTGGTGACGGTGGACTCGAAGTACTCCAGCAGTCGGGTGAGCTCGGTGACGTCGATCCGCCGGGTCAGGCTCGTGTAGCCGACCATGTCGGCGAAACCGATGACCAGGGTGCGGGTCTCGGATTCCTCCCCGCGGTTGTCGAGGAACCGGGCGGCGTTCGAGGCCAGGTGGCGACGCCACACGTACGACTGCAACTCCTGCAGGGTGGGGAGCATCTGCTCCGCGACGAGGGCGGCCTGCGCGGCGACCGCGAGCACGCTGACCTCCTCGCGGCCGGTCCGTTCGCGCTCCACCCGCTCCAGGATGTGGCTGTTCAGCAGACCCAGTTGCCACTCCGCCAGCCGGGCGAAGGACTGACCCAGCGCCCGGGTCACCGACACCTCGAGGTCGGGGTCGATGATGCCGCGGTCGACAAGGGAGGTGATGCTGCCCAGCGCGGCGACGTCGGCGTCGGTGAACATCGGTGCGTCCGGGTCGGAGTCGACCGCGAAACCCATCGCGATCCAAAGTCGTTGTGCGCGTTCGAGTGGGATGCCGGACAGCTCGGCGACCTGCTGACGGGTGTACTTGATCTCGCCGCCCAGCAGGTTGCGCTCGATCTCGGCCTGGATCATGGCGAACTCGCGGGCCTGCCGCCGTCCGGGGGGATGCTCAGCCACACACCGCCCCGTTCGACGCCGAACCGACCAGCTTCGCGTACTTGGCCAGTACGCCACGGGTGTAGCGGGGCGGCAACGGTTCCCAGCCCTGGCGTCGCCGTTCGAGTTCGTCGGCGTCGACCAGCAGGTCCAGGGTTCCGGTGCTGACGTCGAGGCGGACGGCGTCGCCGTCGCGGACGAAGGCGATCGGTCCGCCGTCGACCGCCTCCGGGGCCACATGCCCGACGCACAGGCCGGTGGTGCCGCCGGAGAAGCGTCCGTCGGTCAGCAGCAGCACGTCCTTGCCGAGGCCGGCACCCTTGATGGCCGCGGTGATGGCGAGCATCTCCCGCATCCCGGGCCCGCCCTTGGGTCCCTCGTAGCGGATCACCACGGCATCGCCGGCGGTGATGGTGCCGTCCTCCAGCGCGTCGAGTGCGGCACGTTCGCGGTCGAACACCCTTGCCGTGCCGCTGAACACGTCGGCCTCGAAGCCCGCCGACTTGACCACCGCGCCACCGGGCGCCAGCGAGCCCGACAGGATGGTGATGCCGCCGGTGGGGTGGATCGGCGAGGACATCACCCGGAGCACCACGCCGTCGGGGTCCGGCGGGTTGATCTCGGCCAGGTTCTCCGCCATGGTCTTGCCCGTCACGGTGAGGCAGTCCCCGTGCAGCATGCCCGCGTCGAGCAGCGCCTTCATCACCACTGGAACGCCGCCCTTGCGGTCGACGTCGAGCATCACGTGCTTGCCGAAGGGCTTGACGTCCGCCAGGTGCGGCACCTTCGCGCCGATCCGGGAGAAGTCGTCGAGGGTCAACTCCACCTCCGCCTCGTGGGCGATGGCGAGCAGGTGCAGCACCGCGTTGGTGGAGCCGCCGTATGCCATCACGACCGCGATGGCGTTCTCGAATGCCTTCTTGGTCATGATGTCCCGGGCGGTGATGCCCTGCTCGATCAGCCGGACGACGGCCTCGCCGCTGCGCCGCGCGTAGCCGTCGCGTCGACGGTCGGAGGCGGGCGGCGCGGCGCTGCCGGGCAGCGACATGCCCAGGGCCTCGGCGACGCAGGCCATGGTGTTGGCGGTGTACATCCCGCCGCAGGCCCCCTCGCCGGGGCAGAACGTCCGCTCGATGGCGTCGACGTCCGCGCGGCTCATCAATCCGCGTGAGCACGCGCCGACCGCCTCGAAGGCGTCGATGATGGTGACCTCGCGTTCGGTRCCGTCGGACATCTTCGCCAGGCCGGGCAGCGCGGAGCCGGCGTAGAGGAAGACGTTCGCCAGGTCCAGGCGGGCGGCGGCCATCAGCATCCCCGGCAGGGACTTGTCGCAGCCGGCGAGCAGCACCGAACCGTCCAGGCGTTCGGCCTGCATGACGGTCTCGACGCTGTCCGCGATCACCTCGCGGGAGACCAGCGAGAAGTGCATGCCCTCGTGGCCCATCGAGATGCCGTCGGAGACCGAGATGGTGCCGAACTCCAGTGGGTACCCGCCCGCGGCGTGCACGCCGTCCTTGACCGCGGTCGCGAGTCGGTCGAGGGACAGGTTGCAGGGGGTGATCTCGTTCCAGGAGGAGCCGACGCCGATCTGGGACTTGCCCCAGTCCTCGTCGCCCATGCCGACCGCGCGCAGCATGCCGCGGGCGGCGGACTTCTCCAGTCCGTCGGTGACGTCGCGGCTGCGCGGTTTCACGTCGGGGGTCGATGGCGCGGGGGCGTTCGGATCCTGGACCATGCGGCTCATCTTCCTCCGGTCGGGCGTGACGGGGGTGTGGAACGGTCGTCGCGCCCGGTCAGTGCCAGCAACCGGGTCTGCAGTGGAGCGTCGTCGGCGACGGGCACCGGTGACGCGAACAGGCCACTGGCGCTCAGCATCTCGCGGCGTTCGTCGAGTTCCTCCCAGACCGCGGCGACCAGCCCCGCGTCGAGTGACTCGTCCAACCCGGCCGCGCGGGCCAGGTCCCAGCTGTGGATGGTGAGGTCGGCGACCTGCTCGTGCAGGTATTCGTCGACGGTGACGGTGCCGTAGGACAGGTGCACGGGCGCGGACGGCGACGCCACCGACCAGGCGAGCACGGCGCGCCCGGAGTGCTGCTCCCACTCGCTCGCGAGGTCGTCGCCGAGCGGCCGCACGTGCGCCGCGGCCTCGGCCAGGGTGAGGCCGCCCAGCAGCGGCGGCACCCACTGCTGCTCCACGATCACGTGCCGGACCAGATCCGCGGTGTCCCAGTCGGTGTCGGGGGTGGGTGCCGACCAGTCGGTGACGCCCCGGACGCGTTTGCCGAATTCCTGCTGGGCCCGACGCTGGAGCTCGAGCCACCCGAGTGCCACCGGCCCGCCCGCCGCTACGCGGATTCGCCGGTCATGACGCTGAACGCGGCCCCGGTGGGGTCACTCAGCACCGTCATCCGGCCGACGGCCGGCACGTCGAACGGCTCGACCATGACGCCGCCGCCGGAGGCCGTCGACTTCGCGGCCGTCGCATCGGTGTCCTCGACGGCGAAGTAGACGTGCCAGTGGGTGGGGACCTGCGGCATCCGCGGCGTCGTGCAGCCGCCGACCTGGGCCTCGCGGACCTTCAAGACGGTGTAAGGGCCGCCGGGCAGGTCCGAGGTGCTCGAGGAGAGCCCGACCACGGCCTGGTAGAACGCCAGCGCCTTGTCCGGGTCGGGGGTGATCAGCTCGTTCCAGATGACGGTGCCGGGCTCGTTCACCAGGGTGGCGCCGATGTGTTCCCCGGCCTGCCACAGGCCGGCGACCGCGCCGGTGGGGTCGGTGAGGAACGCCATCCGCCCGGACTGGCCGATGTCGACCGGTCCCATGATCAGCTCGCCACCGGCCGGGGCGACCTTGGCCGTCGCCGCGTCGGCGTCGTCGGTGGCGAGGTAGGTGTTCCAGATCGAGGGGGCGCCGGCGGGGGTGTCGGGCGGTTGGCCGCCGATGGCGGCGACGAACCCGCCGCGCAGGGTGGCCATCGAGTAGGTGCCGCCGTCCGGGGTGGGCATGTCGTCGAACTCCCAGCCGAACAGTGCGGTGTAGTACGCCTTGGCGGCGCCGGGATCGGTGCTGGACAGGTCTACCCAGCAGGGCGTGCCCTCTTCGTAACGGGTGCGTTCGGGCATGACGATTTCCTTCCGCAGGAGAAAGTCGGTCTCGCCGGTGGGGCGAGGCCCGTCGTCTACGGTTCCAGGCCGCGCTCGGTTTGGGAAGAGGACACCGGTTGCACGGCCGGGGCGGAGATGTCGCAGTGCGGGCAGCAGTCGACGGTCTCCTCGTGCGCGAGAGGTTCGGCGGACTCGGCGGGCAGTTGCGTCGCGCCCGCCGGAACCAGTGCCGCGGCCAGTGCCGCGCCGATCACCAACAGCCCCATGCAGATCAGCATCGCGACGTGGAAGCCGTCGGAGAACACCTGCGGGTCGGTGTAGTCGGTGCCGGTGATGCCCGCCAGTCCGGGCAGCGCGGCAACCGCGAGCAGCTGACTGCTGCGGGCCACCGCGTTGTTCACGCCGGACGCGATCCCGGCACGGTCGGTGGACACGGAGTTCAGCACCGCCCCCGTCAGCGGGGCCACCAGCGCGCACAGCCCGAGACCGAAGACCAGCACGCCGGGCAGCACGTCGGTCAGGTACGACGCACCGGGTCCGATCCGCAGCATCAGCGCCAGCCCGACCGCGGCCAGCAGCGGTCCGACCGTCATCGGCAGCCGCGGGCCGTGGTGCTGGGCCCACCGGCCGGCGCGAGAGGAGAGCAGCAGCATCAGCACGGTGATGGGCACGGTCGCCACGCCCGACGCGAGCGGCGAGTACCCGGCGGCGAGCTGCAGCTGGAGCACCAGCAGGAAGAACACCCCGCCGAGCGCGGCGTACACCGCGAACGTCACCAGGTTCGCGGCGACGAAGACCCGTGACCGGAACAGCGCCGGCGGGATCAGCGGGTCCGTGCTGCGGCGTTCGACGACCACGAACACCACGAACACCACGAGGCCGAGCAGCACGGGCATCCACTGCTGGGCGATCAGACCGTAGGTGATCCCGGCGAGTCCGGCGGCGGCCAGGACGGCGCCGACGACATCGAGTCGGCCCTCCTGCTGCGGGTCGCGGCTCTCCGGCACGTGCCGCAGCGACACCCACACCACGGCGACCGCCAGCGGCAGGTTCAGCAGGAACACCGCCCGCCAGCTGGACACCTGCACGATCCACCCGCCGAGCAGCGGGCCGCCCGCCGCGGCGACCCCGCCGAGGCCGGACCACAGGCCGATCGCGGCGCCGCGGTCGTCGGGGTCGATGGCGGCGGAGAGCAGCGCCAGGCTGCCGGGGGTCAGCAGCGCCGCGCCCACGCCCTGCAGGATCCGGGCGGCCACCAGCATCTCGATGTTCGGGGCGACGCCGCACAGCAGCGACGCGGCCGCGAACCAGACTGTGCCCCAGACGAAGACCTTGCGCCGGCCGAGGCGGTCGCCGAGCGCGCCGGCGAGCAGGATCAGCGAGGCGAGGGTGAGGGTGTAGCCGCTGAGCACCCACTGCAGTCCGGCGACGGTGGCGTCGAGGTCTTCGCCGATGCGGGGGAGCGCGATGTTGACGACGGTGGCGTCGAGCATCGCCAGCGAGGAACCGAGGACGGTTGCGAGGACCACCCAGCGCCCGGTGGCCGAGCGCAGGCGGACCGTCTGCCGGGTCGGGCCCATGCGGGTGAGGCTACGCCGACAATCCGCGCCCCGGTTGCACGCGTCGCGGGCGCAATTGCGGGTGCGACGGGTACAAAGTGGGTGCGAATTCAGCGTCGGGCGAGTTCGAGGCCGCGCCGGATACGGTCTGCAACGACGTTCGGCGTGCCGAGTTCGCGCCACACCCACCGGACGACCATGAAGCCCTCGGCGCGGAGCAGGTCCTCGCGGCACTTCTCGGCGATCACCGCGTAGGCCGCGTCCTCCTCGGATGCCGGTCCCGCCCGGTACTCGCCCCGGTACTTGCCGAGCCCGTCGAACTCGCCGACCAGGCCGCAGTCCCACAGGAAGTCGACCCGGCCTACGGTGCCATCCGAGTTTGAAATCCACTGTTGCAGGTCGGGTTTCGGCACTCGGAGCCGATGCATGAGTACGCGACTGCGAGATTCGCCGACGCTCTCACTACGCCCGTCCATGAACGCCACCGCCCGCGCCGCCGCGCCGACACCCGACCGATGGTGCGCCGACGCGATGCTCTGCGCGAGCTCGCCCGGCGTCACGAGCTTGTTGTGCAGCGCGCAGTCGCCGACCACCACGGCCTGCTCGAAGGGGACTGTGCGGGCCAGGTCGACGACCGTCCTCGCGACGGTGGTGCAGCGCGCACCATGGCGGACCGTCACCTCGTCGTCCCGGAACGGCGTCGCGTGCAGGTGCCGCCGTCGGYCAAGCTTGCCGCCACGGGTGCGGTCGGCGGTCAGGTGTACCCGATCCAGCGGCACGGACCACAGGTCGACCCCGTGCAGGACCGCAGCCGACATGTGGCTGACGACCAGGTCGGGGTCGCAGGCCGCTGCTGTCGCCAGCGTCAGCGCGCGGTGCTGGCCGACGGAGTCGAGCGCGCCGAAGTCCGACGCCCGCAGGTAGGAGCCGGGCCGGATGGTGACGAGGTGACCGCCGTCGCGGCCGCGCCGCAGGTCACGGTCGGTGTGTCCGTCGCCCAGGGCCTCGGTGCGGCGGATGACGCCGTCTCGGAAGGAGTCCACGAGTCGACGCTCGCAGGGGACTGTCCTCGGCACCAGGCCCAGCCCGCGCCCTGTGGACAACTACGCAATCCGCACCCCGGTTGCACGCGTCGCGGGCGCAATTGCGGGCGCGACGGGTACAGCAGGGGTGCGGATCGGAGACTAGCTGTAGTCGTAGAAGCCGCGACCGCTCTTGCGGCCGAGCTGGCCGGCGTCGACCTTGCGGCGGAGCAGGGCCGGCGGGGCGTAGTGCGGCTCTGCGAACTCCGCGTACAGCGACTCGGAGGCCGCCAGCGCGACGTCCAGGCCGACGGTGTCGAGCAGCGTCAGGGGGCCCATCGGGTAGCCGCAGCCGCCCTTCATGGCCTCGTCGATGTCCTCGGCGGTGGCGTAGCCGGACTCGAGCATCCGGACGGCCTGGCACAGGTACGGGATGAGCAGCGCGTTGACGATGAAGCCCGAGCGGTCGCCGGCCCGGACCGTCTTCTTGCGCAGCGTGTTCTTGGCGTAGTCGGTGACCGCGAGGACGGTCTCCTCCGACGTCGTCAGGCTGACCACGATCTCCACCAGCGGCATCACCGGCACCGGGTTGAAGAAGTGCACGCCGACGACCTGGCCGGGCCGGTTGGTGGCCTTGGCGATCTTGATGACGGGGATGGAGGAGGTGTTGGTCGCCAGGATGCCTGCCGGCTTGACGATCTTGTCGAGCTTGCCGAAGATCTCGTACTTCAGCTCTTCGATCTCCGGGGCGGCCTCGATGACCAGGTCGCGGTCCGCGAACTCCTCCATGTCCAGGGTGACGCGCACGCGCGCGATCGCGGCGTCCGCCTCCTCCTGGGTGATCTTGCCCTTGGCGACGCCGCGGGAGATCGACTTTGCGATCCGCTCCGTGGCGGCGTCCGCGTACTCCTGCTTGGTCTCGAGGACGAGGACCGAACTACCGGCCTTGGCACAAACCTCTGCGATACCGGCACCCATCGTGCCGCCACCGATCACTCCGACAAGCTCCACAGCTACTTCTCCAGTCACGTATCGATCATCATGGTTTCCGCGCACATTCTGCTACGCCGTGGTAGCCGCGTCTTCCTGGACCCGCAGCTCGTTCTTGCGGATCTTCCCGGTGGGGGTACGCGGCAGGTCCTCCGCGAAGACGATCTCGCGCGGCACCTTGTAGCCGGCCAGCAACCCCCGGGTGTACTCGACCAACTCCTCGGCGGTGGCGGCGGAACCCGGCCTGAGCAGCACAAACGCCTTGGGTCGCTCGCCCCACTTCCGGTCCGGGACACCGACGACGGCGACGTCCGCGACGGCCGGGTGGGAGATGATCGCCTGCTCCACCTCGACCGTGGAGATGTTCTCGCCGCCGGAGATGATGATGTCCTTGGCGCGGTCCTTGAGCTGGAGATAGCCGTCCGGATGCATGACGCCGAGGTCGCCGGTGTGGAACCAGCCGCCGGCGAAGGCCTCCGCCGTGGCCGCCTCGTCGCGGTAGTAGCCGAGCATCACGTTGTTGCCGCGCAGCACGATCTCGCCCATCGTCTGGCCGTCGGCGGGCACGTCCCGCATCTGCTGGTCCACGACGCGTGCGTTCTCGGCCTGCAGCATCCCGACGCCCTGCCGCGACATCAGGACGGCCCGCTCGGCCGGGTCCAGCGCGGCCCACGAGTCCTGCGGCTCGCAGATCGTGTACGGCCCGTACACCTCGGTGAGCCCGTAGACGTGCACGACGCTCACCCCGAGGGACTCGAGCTGGCCGATCACCGTCGGCGACGGCGGTGCGCCCGCGGTGGTGATCCGCAGCGGTGCCGCCAGCGGGTGCGCCTGCGGGGCGTCGGCGATGGTGGAGCAGACGGTCGGCGCGCCGCAGAGGTGGGTGATGCCGAGGTGGTCGATGGCGTCCCAGACCGCGTCGGCGCGCACCGCACGCAGGCACACGTGGGTGCCGCCGGCGGCGGTGACCGCCCACGGGGTGCACCAGCCGTTGCAGTGGAACATCGGCAGCGTCCACAGGTACTTGGTGTCGCCGGTGAAGCCGTTGTGGAAGGTCTCGCCGAGCGAGTTCAGGTACGCGCCGCGGTGCGAGTACATGACGCCCTTGGGCTTGCCGGTGGTGCCGGAGGTGTAGTTGATGGCGATGACCTGCCGCTCGTCCTCGACGCCCCAGTGCACTGGCGAATCGTCGGGGGCGCCGTCGAGGAACTCCGCGTAGACCGCGGTCGCGATGCCGGCCGGGGCGTCGACGGGGTTGGTCGAGTCGGGGATCTCGACGATCTCCTGCAGCGTCGGCACCTGCGCGCGGGCGGTGGCGACGGAGCCGAGGAACTCGGAGTCCACGAACAGGACGCGGGCGCCGGAGTGGTCGAGGATGTACTCGAGTTCCGGGCCGGCGAGCCGCGAGTTCAACGCGATGAGCACGCCTCCGGCGAGCGGCACCGCGAAGTGCGCCATCAGCAGTTCGGGGGTGTTCGGCGACAGGTAGGCCACCCGGTCGCCGGGCTCGATCCGGGTGCGCAGTACCCGGGCGAGGCGCTCCACCTCGGCGCCGAACTCCCGGTAGGTGTACCGGCGGTCGCCGTGGACGATCGCGGTGCGGTCGGGGAAGACCGCGGCGGAACGCTCGAGGAAGCGCAGGGGGCTGAGCTCCGAATGGTTGGCGGCGGGGGACGGTGTGCCGGGCACTTCGGTACCTCCAGTTGGCAGTGGTCGGCTGGCCCAGGCGTCGCGCGGATGCGTTGTGACGGGGCTTACAAGCGGTTCCCCCGACGGTAGGGCCGGCCCCGCGGTGCCCGCTACCCTACGAAGTGGGTATGCCATGAACGAGACGATGAGACCGAGCGACGACGACGCGCTCAGCGGGGAACTGCGCGCGCTGCGGGCGAGCACCCCGTTCCCGGTGCTCTTCGCCGGATCGGTGGTCAGCCAGCGGTTGCTGCTCAGCGGCTTCGCGGGCACCCGAAGCCGCACGCTGCGGGGCCTGGTCATCGATACCCGCTGCGGCCTCGGCGGCCGGGCCATCGCCGAGCAGCGGCCGGAGTCGGCGCCGGACTACTTCAACTCCAGTCACATCACCCACGACTACGACGCGCAGGTGGCCGGCGAGGGGATCGAGTCGCTGCTGGCGGTGCCGGTGGTGGTGCGAGGGGTGACCCGGGCGGCGATCTACGGCGGACTGCGGCGCCGGCGGCCGATCGGCGACGTGATGGCGTCCGCGTTGCTGGCGTCGGCGCACCGACTGGCCCGCGAGATCGAGGTCCGCGACGAGGTGGACCGGCGGGTACTGCTGATCGAGCGGTCCCGCGTCGAGCATGGCGGACCGGCGCGCGGCGCCGCGGTTTCCGAGGCGATCACCGAGAGCTACCTGGTGCTGCGGGACCTGGCCGACAAGGTCGGCGACCCGGCGATGGTGCAGACGCTGCGATCGGTCGAGCAGACGCTGCGCTCGCTCACCGCGCCCGCCGACGTCCCGGCGCGGGTTGCGTTGTCGCCCCGCGAGTTCGAGGTGCTCTCGCATGTGGCACTGGGCTGCCGCAACGCGGAGATCGCCGACCGGCTCTCGCTCAGCGTGGAAACCGTGAAGACGTACATGCGGAACCTGATGGCCAAGCTCGAGGTGGCCAGCCGGCAGGAGGCGGTGTTCGAGGCACGTCGGTTGGGGTTGCTGCCGTAGGAGCGACGAGCGGAACTCGGTCGGGTGCGAACTCCCCGGCTCCTACCGCCGACCGGGGAGCGCAGCGAGTTCGGGCACATGGTCGTCGGTTCGTACCGTCACGCTGACCCGCTCCGATCGGTCGTACTCGACGCGTCGAACGTGAGTGACGTGCTCGGAGACGATGGTCGCCAGGGTGTCCCGGCCGGCGGGCAGGGCCCGCGCGGTCAGGGTTCCGTCCTCGCACGAGTCGAGCTCCTCGACGAGGCCCGCCCGGATCCGGGCCACCGACTCGGCAGATGCGCCGGCCAGGCCACCGTCGTCGAGCAGGATTACTCGTGCGCCCCGTCTCCGAGCCGCGTCGACCGCCGCGCACACCGCTGCGTCCGAGGCGAACACCGGCGCCCGAAGGGTGTCGCGCAGCTGGGATTCCAGTACCGCGCAATCCTCGCGTTCCCTCGCGGAGAACTCGTGCCCGGCGGCGGAGGCCTCGAGGATCGGGCGGGCCACGCGGTCCAGCCGGGAGAGCTGGGTGTCGCGCTCGCGCAGCACGGCCTCGGTCATGGCCTCGTCGGCGGCTCGCTCGGATTCGCGTTCGCGCAGCCGGAACACCGCCACCCCGACCCTCCGGATGCTGAACGCGAAGAACGCCGACATCAGGACGGGGGCGAGGTTGATCGAGGCCAACCGAATCCCGGTGCCCCAGCCCTGCCCGGTCGCGTCGCTCCAGACGCCGCTGGTGAGGATCACCAGCGCCGCTCCCACGAACGCGTACGCCGCGCGGCCCCGTACCGACATGTAGACCAGCACCACCGTCACCGCGCGTATCTGCCAGGCCGAGTCCAGCGTCCAGCCCGGCACGGGCAGCTGCCACAGGACCAGCGCACAGGCGATCGGCCCCAGCGCGGTCAAAGCGAGCGTGTGGACCGTCGGCAGCGGGTCGCCCGGCACGGCGATGATCACCGCCGCCCCGGCGGAGACCAGCGCTGCTGCCAGCAAGGTCGGCCAGATGGAGTGCACCCCTTCCAGATTGGCAAGGGCCACGACGGTGAAACTCAGGCAGAACAGCGCAACGAGCACCCTCGCGGCGGGTCGGTCCAGGCCGAGTAGGACGCGCACGTCGCGGAAGTCACTGGACTCGGTGCCGGTCACGACGGTGCCGTCCAGCGCAGGGTGACCCGAGTGCCGCGGTGGGCAGCGGAGTGGATCTCGGCGGTGCAGCCCGGTACCGACGCCATGCGCGAGTGAATGCACACGCTGATGCCCAGTCCGTACTGCGGAACCCGGTCGGGGTCGAACCCTCGACCGTTGTCGGCCACCAGCACCTGCACGCCGTCGATGTCGACGTCGATGGCAACGAGCCGGTCCGCAACCTGCTTCGCGCTGTCCGCGTGCTGAATGCTGTTGCGGAGGGCTTCGGTTGCGGCGGAAGCGATCGCGCGGCAGGCCTCGCGCGGAATGGTGACGGGCGAGCCCAGCCGGACCTGAAGGTCGACGGTGCCGTCCTCGTCGACGTCCATCAGCGCGGAGCGGATCAAGGCGACCGCGGCGTCCGCGTCGAGGTCTTCGGTGGCCACGTCGCTGGCGTGCAGGCGGTCGAGTTCGCGAAGCGCGACGCCGGACTGGGCGCCGAGCTGGTCGCTGTTGCCGTGCCGTGCGATGCCGAGCAGCGTCGACATGACGCTGTCGTGGATCAGCGCGTCGAACCGCTTCCGCTCGACGTCCCGCGCGGCGACTGCGGCGGTCGCCGCGGACTGTCGCGCGGCGGCGGCGCGGGTGCGGTCGAGCATGCAGCCGGACTGGACTGCGGCGATGGCGGCGAGGACGAACATGCTGTTGGTCATCACGACGTTGAGGATCTCCGGCAGCAAGGTGCCCTCTGGTCCGGCTCGGGTGATGTGCCGTATCACCTCCGCCGCGCAGCTGCTGACCACGAGGAACAGCACGCCGAGGGTCGGAGGCCAGCACACCGCCGCGGCCATGGCCACGAGCCCGGAGATCGCGGACAACCACACGTCGCGGGTCGGCGGGAGGTTCCCCTGTAGCGCGGGCAGCCAACCGGCCATGGTGACGAGGTAGGTCGCGGCGCTCAGTGCGCTGAATCTGCGAACCCACCCCAGGTCGGGGGCGTAGCTGGCAGGCCACAGGGCGAGCAGGGGCGCGAAGACGATGACGACGGCAACCGGGGTGTACCACGGTGCCAGCACATCCGACTGGACGAAGATGACGGGGATCAGCACCACGGCGAAGAACAGGGCCCCGGCGCCGAGCACGCGGGCAAAGGTGCGGATGACCCCGGCCTCCGCGTCACCGATCTTGCTGTTGCGCGCGGTCATTCGAGCCGGACCGGCGACGGCTGGATCACAGCTCGTCGATCGAGATCAACCCGTCCTGCACCGCGCGGGCCACGAGGGCGGCCTTGGTCGGTGCCGCTCTACCCACCTGTGCGTACTTGGCGCGGATGCGTGCGAGATGGGTGTTGACGGTGCCCAGTGACAGGTACATAGCCGCGGCAACCGCGCTCTTCGAGTCACAGTGCAGCCACCGCAGCAGCACCTCGATCTCGCGCGCGGACAGCGTCGGCCGGATCAGTGCGGGCCGGGCGACGGACGCCTGCGGTGTGGCCGGTGCGGGCGTGATGCGGGCTCGCTGCGCGTGCGGGCGGTGCAGAAGGTGGTCGAGTGTCGCGGACATGGGCCCCCCCGGGGAGTAAGTCGTCAGTGCAGGGCCCGTGGAGAATCGGGCCACGCTCTGCACCGACGCTAGGCGGCGAGGTGAGGGTTGCCCAGACGGAAGTTCTCGGCCCCCAACGCCGAGGGCATCGTTAGCTATGTAAATGACTTGTCCCTCGGGGCGGGCTGGATGGGAAGGCCGTCGGACCCGAACTCGATGCGTCGAACGGAATTCCCGCTGGTGGCGAGGAGGGTCGCCGCGGCTTCGCGCGCCGGCGGCAGGATCCGTACCGTCACCGCGCCGTCGCGTGCGGCGTCCAGTTCGTCCGCCACCCCGGCCAGGAAACGGGCGCGGGCCTTCGCGGTGGCCCTGTCCAGGCCGTGGTCGTCGAGCAGGATCACCTCGACTCCGCGGGCGCGCGCGGCGCGGGCCGCCGCGACCAGCGTGCCCTGCGTGAGCGCCGGCGCACGCAGGGTGTCGCGCAGGTGTGCCTCGAGGAGTTGGCAGGCCAGCCGGTCGGCAGTGGTCAGTTCGACGCCAGTGCTGATCTGCTCGAGCAGCGGTCGGGCCAGTTCGTCGAGCCGGCGCAGTTGGCGGTCTCGCTCCTCGAGCACCGCGGAGTCGGCGGCCTCGGCGGCGACGCGGCGTGTGGTCTGCTCACGCAACTCGAAGATCGCCCGGGCATCCGGTCGGATCGTGTACGCGAAGAATGTGGACATCAGGACGGGTGCCAGGCTGATCACCGACATGGAGATCCCGGGGCCGGCGCCCTGCCCGGTCTGGATCGACCAGGCGACGACGACACCGACCATGGAGGCGAATCCCAGCCAGGCGTACCAGGTTCGCCCACGCACGCACATGAAGGTGTATATCGCGGTGGACGCCCCGATCGGCCAGGTCTGCAACGGACTCGTGACGGGAGCCGGCAGCACCGAGAGCACCAGCGCGCAGCTGACGGGGCCGATGCCGGCCAGGACCAGAGTGGACGGTAGCGGCAGCGGGTCGCCCACGACCCGGAGCAGGGCCACCGCGCCGCCGGTGACAACAAGCACCGCAACCGCCTCCGGCCAGAAGGCGCTCACTCCGTCGAGGGAGACAACCGCGAGCATCGCGAACGTCAGCATGTAGAACCAGACGATGAATGTCGCGGCTCTGCTCTGCATGCCGAGCAGTTCCCGGACGTCGCGGGTGCCGGGAGCCGCCGTCACGGCGTGGTCCAGGTCAGGTGCACCCGGGTGCCGTCGCAGGGCCGCGAGTCGATGCGCGCCGAGCCGCCGGGGACCTGCCCCATCCGTCCCCGGATGCTTACCGCGAGGCCGAGACGGTGTGCGGGAACCGCGTTGATGTCGAACCCTTTGCCGTTGTCGGCGATGCGCACGCTGAGGCGGTCCGGTGCGATCGCGACATCGACTGCTCGGTGCGCCTCCGGACCCGCGTGCGCAATGCTGTTGCGCAACGCCTCGGCGAGCGCCGCGCCCATCGCTCGGGCGGCGGCGGCGGGCATGGTCAGGGCGGTCCAGTCGGGGTGCCGGAGCGCCTGCAAGATGACGTCCTCGTCCACCTCCGTCGCGGCGGCGCGCAGGTACGAGAGCACCTCCTCGCCGTCGAAGTTCTCGTGCGGGCCGGGGCCGGACCGGAGGGCGTCGAGTTGGCGCATCGTAGCGACGGATTGCGCTGCGACGCTCGGCGTAGCGCCCTGCCTGGACGCGGAGAGCAGGGTGGACATCACCCCGTCGTGGATCAGCGCGTCGAAGCGTTCGCGTTCGACGGCGCGAGCACGTTGGGCGGCGGCGCCCGCGGCGGCGGCGTGGGTGGAGTCGGTGGTGGCGTCGAGCACCCGCCCGGTACGCAGAGCCATCGCCGCGGCGCCTACGAACAACGTGCAGAACATGATCGCGAACGCAATGTCCGGGATCAGCGGGCTGGTCAAGGCATCGTCCCGCGCCATGTTGTTCAGTATCTGTACTGTGCTGCAGGCAATTACGAGATGGGCAAACGCGTAGACAGGGCGCCAGGCGGCGACCGCGGCGAGGCTTGCCACGCCGGGGAAGTTGGACAGCCACGTCCCTTCGCCGTTGAGCAGATGCTCGCCGTTCCAGGCCAGCGGCCAGGCCGCGACGGCCAGCAGATAGGCGATGGCTGCAACCCCGGCGGCAATGCGCAGTGCCCGGGTTCCCGGGAGGAACGAGGCCACCCCCATCGCCACGCCGGACCCGAACACCGCCACCACGGCCGTGGGCGTCCACCATTGGTCCATCAGGCGGGTCTGGGAGACGATCGCCGGCAGCAGCAGCACCAGATAGAAGAGGTAGCCGACGCCGATGAAGCGCGCGAACAGTCGCAGGATGCGGTCGGCCGCCTCGTGTCTGGCGCCGGCCGGTGGGGCGGTGGAGGTCACAGATTCGTGGATGGACCGGGTCACGGTTGGTCGGGATGGCGGGGCATGGGCAGCCAACCGTCCTCGACGGCCCGCTTGTACAGGTCGGTCTTGGTCCGGGCCGGCCGGCCGGCCTCGGCATACTTGGCCCGGATCCGCGCGAGGTAGTCGTTGACAGTATGTTCGGCCAGCCCGGTGAGGCTGGCGACGCGGGCGGCCTTCTCGCCGGAGGCATAGTGCGCCAGCACATCTCGTTGTCGGGGACTGAGGCCGACGTCGAGCAGGCCGGGGTCGCCGTCGATGGCGGCCGCCCACTCGGTGGTCACCACCTGCTCGCCGTTGGCCGCGGCGGAGATCGCCGCGACGACGGTGGCGGTGGGCTCGGACTTGCGGACCACCCCGAGCACCCCGGCCTTGGCGGCCAGGCGCACCAGGTAGGGGTTCTCCGCGCCGGTGAAGACCAGGGTCTCGAGCCCCGCCGCCCGCAACTGTTCGACATTGGTCCGGGGCGAGGAACCGTCGGTGAGGCGCAGGTCCAGGATCACCAGGTCCAGTCGGACCTCGCGTGCGAGCAGCTCGGGGACGGTGGCGGCGCTGGCCGCGATGACGAGGTCCGGCTGGTCGGCCAGCATCGTCTCGAGGCCCATCACCACGGACTCGTGATCCTCGACGATTCCGATGCGGCGGGGAAGGGTCTCCGGTGGGACGGACTCACTGGCGGTCACGGCGTGCCTCGTACTTCTCGGGTCTGCGTCTGGCTACTTCTCGGGGCTGCGGTGTTGCGGGCTGCGGCATCGCGGGCTGACGCTAGCAGTCGTCCCTGACACCCGAGCGAAGTCGGTTCCGACGATTCGATCGGGTTCACCGGCCGGGGGTCCGGGGGTGGAAAAGGCGCCACCAGGGAATGTTGCCCGTGACACAAAGCCGCTGGTAGGCGACATGTCCTAGTGGCTCAGCAAAGCATGCCACAGCCGATCTGGACGTTTGACCAAAACGGCGGCAATGTCGTTGTTCTCCGTGCCAAATGTGCCGCACCGCGAACCGGTAGCCGACCAGTTGCTCCTCGGGTCGACGGTGGAACAGGCCCGATGTCGCGGCTTCCGGTTGGCCGGGTGTGAGCGCCCGGAGTAGGGTGTCGAGGTCTGGCACAAGCCGGCTGCGCAGGGTCGAGGGGAAGAGGAGGTGTGGCTTGCCGTGAGCCAACCTCCGAGTACCTACCGAAGTCGCTAGTCGCGCGGGGCGTGTCCTGCCCACGGGGTTGACGACTTCGCATCGCATCGGCGCCGCGGTGGTAGCGGCGCCCGCCGTGCCCCGACTTACGCGAAAGCTGAACCCATGCGTCAAAAGCGCCCCTTCCGCGAACTGCTGCCCAGCCGTGC
This sequence comes from Rhodococcus sp. P4_F5, assembly GCF_056401315.1. Taxonomy (NCBI): domain Bacteria; kingdom Bacillati; phylum Actinomycetota; class Actinomycetes; order Mycobacteriales; family Nocardiaceae; genus Rhodococcus; species Rhodococcus sp. P4_F5. Next base: position 71,804 of record NZ_JBFUJP010000016.1, read on the forward strand.
CGCCAACCCGTCGCACGAACTCGTCCCCGAGCACTCGATGGCCCCGCACCAGGCGCCGCCCGCCCCGGCGGTCGCCCCGGTGGAGGCGAGCGTCGTCAACAGCGGCGTCTACCGCGACGGATTTCGGATCGAGACGCCGTCGAACCTGGCCGAGGCGTTGCGGAGCCTGCCCGACGCGTCGTCGATGGCCTGGATCGGGATGTACCGGCCCGACGCGGAACAGCTGTACGCCGCCGCGAAGCAGTTCGGGCTGCACGAGCTGGCGGTCGAGGACGCGATCGTCGCGCACCAGCGGCCCAAGCTCGAGCGATACGGCGACACCCTGTTCGTGGTGCTGCGCGCCGCCCGTTACCTCGACGAGACCGAGCGCGTCGACTTCGGTGAGCTGCACATCTTCTGCGGTCCGACCTTCGTGCTCACCGTCCGGCACAGCGAGTCGCCGAACCTKTCCGCGGTGCGGGCGCGGATGGAAAGCGACCCCGACCTGCTGCGGCTCGGTCCCGAGGCGGTGCTCTACGCGATTCTCGACGCCGTCGTGGACGGCTACGCACCGGTCGTCGCCGGCCTGCAGAACGACATCGACGAGATCGAGACCGAGGTGTTCAGCGGCGACCCGAAGGTGTCGCGGCGCATCTACGAGCTGACCCGCGAGGTCATCGAGTTCCAGCGCGCGACCCGGCCGCTGCTCGACATGCTCAGTGGCCTCTCGGCCGGGTTCGAGAAGTACAAGACGGACGAGGAATTGCAGAAGTACCTGCGCGACGTCACCGACCACGCCACCACGGTGGTCGAACGCGCCGACGGGTTCCGGCAGCTGCTGGGCAACATCCTCACCGTCAACGCGACGCTCGTCTCGCAGACGCAGAACGAGGAGATGTCCGCGCTGACCCAGGCGAGCTATGCGCAGAACGAGGAGATCAAGAAGGTCTCGGCATGGGCCGCAATCCTGTTCGCCCCCACGCTGATCGGCACGGTCTACGGGATGAACTTCGACTCGATGCCGGAGCTGCACTGGGCGGGCGGCTATCCGATGGCGCTGGGGATGATGATGCTGACCTGCGGCGGGCTGTACACGATCTTCAAGCGTCGCGGCTGGCTGTAGGCGCTTCGCGCCCGTGAGTCCTCGGTCCTTGGGTGGGCCGAAGGACTCACGGGTGGTGTCGCCGGCTCAGCCCTGGTTCTGCTGAGCGGTGTCCTTGCCGCCGCGCAGCTTCTTCCACTGGGTGCTGACGAGGTACTTGACGAGCAGGCCGTAGTTGCGGATCTTCTCCACGAGGGGTCCCCTTCTGGACAGGTGAATACGGCGCGACGGTGTCGCGACCGTCGGCCACTCTACGGTTCCAGATCTCCCGGCACGGCAGTTCCTTGAATTCGTACAACGCTATTCGGGGCGGGGGTCGCCGGCGACACCTGTACAGGGTCAGACTCCCGGTCCTACGCTGGTTGGACTCCGTCACCGAAGAGTGAGGAAGACCGATGAGCAGCCACGTCTACAGCGTCACCGAGGTGGTCGGGTCCTCGACCAAGGGGATCGACGACGCCATTGCCGGCGCGATCGCCCGGGCCGGGGAGACCGTCCGCAACCTGGAGTGGTTCGAGGTGGTGCACACCCGCGGGCACATCGTGGACGGCAAGGTCGGGCACGTGCAGGTGACGCTCAAGCTGGGGTTCCGGCTCGACTCCGAGTAGTCCCGCGCAGGCGAGTCGGGCGGCGCGGCGGGCGTTTTGCCTCGCGGATCCGCGGCCGGTGCGCAAGTATGGGGGCGTGGATCTCCCGTTGACTCCGCCCCTGCAACCGATGCTCGCGAAGGCTGCCGCCGCCGTGCCCGCGCAGCCGGAGGGCGAGGATCCGGTGTGGTCCTACGAACCCAAGTGGGACGGCTTCCGTGCCATCGTGTTCCGTGACGGCGACGAGGTGGTGCTCAGCTCGCGCAGCGGCAAGGATCTGGGCCGGTACTTCCCCGAGATGCTCGCGGCGGTCCGTGAGGAGCTGCCGTCGCGCTGCGTGCTGGACGGCGAACTGGTGGTACCGCGTGAGGTGGACGGCCGTACCCGGCTGGACTGGGAGGCGCTCTCCGAGCGGATCCACCCCGCCGCCAGCCGGGTCACGCTGCTGTCCGAGCAGACGCCGTCGCAGCTGGTGGGTTTCGACCTGCTCGCGCTCGACGACCGGGACCTGACGGGGGAGCCCTTCGCCCGGCGCCGCGAGCTGCTGCTCGGCGCCGTCGGGTCGCGCGGCCGGTCCTGTCACGTCACCACCGCGACCACCGACGCGGGCCTCGCGCAGGAGTGGTTCTCCACGTTCGAGGGTGCCGGACTGGACGGTGTGGTCGCGAAAAAGCTTGCCGGGCATTACCTTCCGAACAAGCGGGAGATGATCAAGGTCAAGCATGCGCGTACCGCGGACTGCGTGGTGATCGGGTACCGCCCGCACAAGAGCCAGCCGGGGATCGGCTCGATGCTGCTCGGCCTCTACGACGGCGACGAGATGCACTTCATCGGCGGCGCCTCCGCGTTCACCGCGGCCAGGCGGATCGAGCTGCAGGCCATCCTCGACCCGCTGCGCCTCGGCGAGGACGTCGTCAACGACGGCGAGGCCAGCCGGTGGTCCGCGGGCAAGGACCGGCAGTGGGTGCCGCTGCGACCCGAACTGGTGGTGGAGGTCGCGTACGACCAGATGGAGGGCGACCGGCTGCGGCACGCCGGACGGTTCCTGCGCTGGCGTCCGGACCGGGAGCCGCGCGAATGCACCTACGAGCAACTGGAGGTTCCGGTGCGATACGACCTGACCGACGTGTTGGCGGGCGGTGCGTCATGACCGGGACCACGGACCTCGGCGCCGTCGTGACCGAGGCCCAGCGGTTGTTCGACCACGGCGAGCCCGCGCAGGCGCAGCGGCTCTTCGCCGACGCCTGGCGCACCGCCCCCGCCGACGAGCTGGAACTGTGGGAGGGGCTCGGCCGGCTCGCCGCCGGGCTGAGCGCCGCGGTGGGGG